>CAYSAH010000027.1:15253-17967 GCA_964428945.1 uncultured Bacteroidaceae bacterium
TTTTTACTTCCTCGACCTGTTCCGTAATGCAGTGACCTCCATCTGGTGGCGCTACCATATCTTTGCCACGATCCCTGTTATCCTGATCGCCACTTCATATTTAAGTGGAAGAATACAAACCAGGAAAATTGCTTCAGTCCTCGTATACTGCGGACTGGTGGCCATCAGCCTGTATTCGGTGCTCACAATCTCGAAGCAGAAATACTGGTATCTTGGCGGGGATTGGGTATTGGAATTTGTTAATAATGCAGAGCTCCTTTCAGCCTCTGAGAAAGCCCTTGTAATTACTGATTTTACAAGGGATGACAATCCCTGGACCGGACCCACGCTCACCATGCAGGTACTTGTTAACTGCACATCGGACCAGGTCGATGTATTGCGGGTTGGTACAGATGTGCCTGATATGGCTGCACTGATACCTGAGGAGCGCTACAGCGATATTTTCGTTCTCTATCCCTCTTCGCAACTTGTGGAAGCGCTGGCCGGACAATTCGGAAGTAGAATGCAGATCATGGAAGGACGAAGGGGTCCCTCGACCTGGATCATTCAGCAGGGTGCAGACTGAGAAGCTTGTATAGTTCGCTGCAGGTGCAGCGATTAAAACAATTCACGATTTAGTGGAACAACCCAAAAAAATCTCTCCAGCAGTACCTTATGGCAAACCTGAAAAACAGGCATGGGAAGACTTCTAAGATTAATCCGGCAAGATCCCGCTGCCAAACTGGCTACATTATTGTATAGCTTTGAAAACATGCTGTTTTACTATGCTTGAAGTCAATAAATACCAATGATTTAAAAAGATTTACTATAGTGGTGTGAGTAACAAAACAGTAACACTAAGTATCAATCCCAGGGCCAGGTTGCCTGAACAGAGGTATATTCAAAGGAATCCGGAACTCTTATCAGAAAGAGGCAGAAAAAATAAATATACCCCGGGCAGGCGATTGCTTAAAGACCTTTTTGATGGGGATATGAGCAGAAATATAATTATGATTACAGCTCCAAAGTTGCATAATATCGCAACAACATCTTATTTCGCTTCTTTTGGTTTCACTTATCTTTTAATTAGCTTTTCAACGCTCACTCCATCAATAACTAAAATATATAGACCACTTTTCCAGTGAGAGGTATTTATGACCGATTCCATGATGGTTGTGGATGAAAATACTTCTTTGCCCAGCATATCGAAAATTGAATAGTGTAAATCTTGCGGGCTGATAAACTCCAGTCTTAACTGATCTGAAAAAGGATTCTGGCTGATCCTTACCTCAGGTGACCGTATTGAAGATTTCTCCAAAACACTCACCGGCTCAAACACTACATTTTTCATAAAAATCTCCCGGGAAGGATCTTCGTTCCGCCCAAAGCTATTCATGATCCATGGTACCAACAGCTCATTATTTGTAGTTTCAATGGTATTATTTTCAAGCAAGAGTCCACGGATTGAAGTAAGTGCAATGGCAGGATTTGTAGAGCCGCTTATCGAATTGCCTGAAATTGTAATATTTTTGTGAGCTCCTGCAGGTGCCGTTTCTCCATTGCCTCCCGCTGCATACACTGCAATAGCAGCACTAAAGCATTCTGAAATAACATTCTCAGAAATTGTTATATTGCTGCCACTCCCGGCTTCGAGCCAGGCATACTCGGGTGCCAGTTTAATAGCTTCCCCCCTGTTGGCGACCAGCTTGTTCCCGCTTATTACCCCGTTGCTGGCTTTTACCAGGATTCCCCTGCTCCGGTTGGGTCCTATTGTGCAATCCCTTACTTCAAAGCCATTTCCGATACGGTTGGCCGATGCTATTACACTGCCCATAGGTAATTCAACGGAGCGATCAATTGTAACGAGATATACATTACTTGCCAGATAGGTGTTTGCAGCCTCACCATAAAAGTTATAATTTTGCAGGAACTGCCTTTCTTCAGTGCTGAGTGGCGGTCCTTTGGTAATTTCTGTAATTATTGCATCCTCAAGCCTTTCCCCGTTGTAGGATACCAGTTCTGCTGTATCGCCAACCTTCAAATTCGGAGTTTTTCCTTCTTTTCCAACGACTATTAGTTTTTTCCCGATAGCAGCTGTAATAACATGATAATTTCCATTGATTGCAATACCATCATCCCCGTTGTACCGTGCGAGGCATTCAATATATTTAGGCCCAAGCGTTGCATGTTTGGAATGAAATCCATCGGCATTGATACTGCGCATACGACGAACTCCTCTTTCTGCAATTTCAGTTGAAAGTGGGCGCCGATCTATCTTGCAGTTAATGTATTGTGATTCACTGCAGTTCAGTTCAAAGAATCCGAACGTAGTTCCTGAGTAGAGTGTCACGTCTTCCAATACCAAACCGATACAAGCATTCGGTACGATTGCATGTGGTATATGCCTGGTATTTTGGGACTCCAACACAACAATATCTCCTATTTTTTCGTGTGAATTCGCAAGTTGATAGTTGGAAGGCTATGTTAGGACAATCTTTCTCTTTTCCGTGTCGATCTGGTAAGAAACCACATAATATTTATTGGTCTACAATACACCTGTAATGGAATCGTAGATCTCAAGCTTGTCACCTCTGACGCTTGTAGAATATCCATCTGTAAAATCTGCGGTGAGAATACTTTTATCGCTTGCCATTTCAACAATCTGCCCCTGGGTAAATGGCAGTGGATCATAATCCACAACAATTCCCTGTAACCTGAAATTTGTACAATTGTTT
>CAYSAH010000028.1:0-5200 GCA_964428945.1 uncultured Bacteroidaceae bacterium
CTACCGTTACCGTGAACTGTGGCGTCGGGTTAACATAGATCCTGATGGTGGTATCGTTCGGACCACCGCTTTCACAATCTGTACCCGCATCATCAGGTTCAATAAGCGGGTGAAAATGATAAATTACCTGCAGGACATTGCTCGTGCTGTTTATCAGCGAATCGGTAAAGCTAAGAACATTGGTCCTGCCACTCACATGATTTCCGGCAATACCGGCATCGGGAGTAACCGTAAGGTCATAATACCAATCTCCCCTTATCTGGGAATTTGGAGATGAGACCGTAAACTCAGCAGCAGCCTCATTACAAATAATAGTGTCAGCTAAACTAACATCAATGCCAGGTGTGGGATTGACCAAGATAATAACCGTATCAGCTGTACCTTCACAATTACGTACTCCTGGACCGTGGGGAATGATTCGATATATAACTGAATCAATGCTAACTCCTGTGTTAACTAAAACATCTTTGATTGTATCCCCGTCAACATTCATCAATGCACCTGAAATGCTTCCTGAATACAGGACCTCAAAGGTGAAATTTGAACCCGGAAGGTTACTTTGAACAGCTATGTGGGTGGTCTCACTATTACACAACAGAGCATCTGCAGGTGTCGCTGTTGCAACAGGGCGCTCTTCAACTGTTAGCGTCGCAGTATCACTTATCTTTTGCTTTCCATGTCCATCAGTTACAATTACCCTGTACTGGTATCCGTTCATACCAAGAGAAGCAGGGGAAATAAGCAGATCTTCCGTATTGGTCCCTGAATAGATCCCTCCATCGTTAAGATCATTCCAGCCTGCTCCCTGGTTTTCCTGCCATTTATAGGAGAGAGGTTTGGGACCTCTTGCTCTCACACTGAAAGAGGCGTCTTCTTCATCACAAACAGTAAGATCAGCCGGCTGATCGATTATCCGGGGTTTGCTCTTACCAAAAGCAAAATGATTTCCCGAATCTTTTATGCCCCCCTTGAGGCTGTCCCGGAAAGCAACATTTCCAACAGCATCTTTATGGACCCCATCCAATTCCCAATCTCCTGTCGGCACAGCATCCCGCTTAATGATCCTTGTAACATCATCAACTGGATCCGCAAAACCTTCACCATCAAGACTCAGGTTAAAATCCATACTAACAAATCCGTTATTTGCCTCAAGGCTCCAGTAGCCATCAATAAAAGTTTCATAAACTTCAACGCTGTCATCCAGAACCGGAAGCCCGGCATCGCCAGGATCAACAGCAATAAATTCTGCCAGAACCGATCCTGCGGCAGAAGGCGCCTCGTTAGGATCGAGGTTTACAGGATTAGAATTGGATTCAGATCCTACCGGGAACAAATAATTGTCGGCACTGTTTATTCCGCGTTCAAATTTCCCGATAATGCGGCCAGAAACGAAAAGTAGTGAACCAGAGGACTGGTTTGAAAGATATATTCTGTTCGGCCCCGTCTCAATATTTCCCTGGGTAAGTGTAAGCAGGTTAGTCACTTCAATATTGTCAAAGAGCCTGATTCTGCTTGCCGGGAAAAATCCGGAATTGTTAATGATCAAATTATAAAAGGTCCCGGATCCCGAGTTTAGAATTGACTGGGCAGAGGTACCATTGAAGTTTACTGTACTTATCCCGGGATTAAAAAAGCCTGTATTTCTCCAGTTACCTGCAATATTATAGAATCCATCTCCACCTGTTGTTGCAAAGTTTTTAAAATTACCTGACAGATTTATTGTACCGTCGTTGTCAAGATTTCCAAGTGTGTTCTCAATGGTGTCCGCTTCGACAACGATGCCGTTGTTAACATAGATTACTGCGCCGTTGTTATTAAGGACCTGGGCGGATAGGGTACCGGGATGAAGAAACAATATTGACGAGGCAAGCAGAATCAGGAGTTTCAAAGATATCCCCTGAACTCTAAGTGTTGGTGTCTCTATTTGCCTATCTTCCAAAAACATAACTTATTCCTTGCCCATCTCTATTAATTCCCGTTTAATAAATATTCCATTATAACCTTATACACTTCAATCTATTTAGTCCCTGGTATTAATTACCTGTTCCAAGGATATGTCATATATCAAAGCGGAATATGGGGGTATCATAGTTGAAAACCCTTCAGCGCCATATGCCAATGAGGAGGGAATATAGATTCTCCACACTGAACCTTCAGGCATCAATTGAATTGCTTCATTTAGACCTCTTATAAGGTTTGAAATTCTTATTTTAATTGGTTGGCCTGTTTTATAACTATCTTCAAAGATTGTTCCATCAGGAAAAATTCCTACCGCGTTAATTACAATAGAATCGGTGACTGTCGGACGAATTCCATTACCTGCCTGCTCCACAATATAATGAACCCCACTAGGAAGAACCCCCACACCTTGTCTATCTCTTAATTCCTGGAACAATTTGGCTTCAAATTTCCTGTTATCTTCTTTCTGCTTATTGTATTGCAGTTCTGCAACTTTTGATTCAGTGATTGAATCCGGGACAGCAAGAGGGAAATTATTGAATACATCTGTCATTCCCCGGTTAAATAAGGAAAAACTGCTGATTGTAACGTTGAGATCGTTTAGCCACATCCCAAGAAAAACACCAAGGCTGTACTGTAAAGAATCTGAATATGTATTCAATTTTACCGCTTGTTTCTGAGCCAGTAGATTTACGGACACAATCTGCAGCAAAACCGTTATAATTAAGGTCCTAACGAACATGATATTGGTTAAATTCCTTGGCATTTAGTCGTATATTATAGTATCTTATTTATCATAAATCCTTTAGTATAAACTTATTTCAAAATTATTATCCTAATTTTCTGATTTAGTATTCCAGCAAACAAATTCAAGCCTCCAATTTTATTTCTCTACCAATAAATAATAACAAAGCCTCCGGCTCCGGCACCAAAAGTTCCGGAATCTTCAGATCCTCCACCACCGCCGCCGCCAGGAAATGTACCATTAGTTCCATTAACTCTGGGATTACTCCCTGAGCCAACACCTCCAGGACCTCCTGCTCCTCCGAATGGACTTCCTCCTCCAGATCCTCCACCTGCACCACTATCAAATCTGCCATCGCCTCCTGAACCGCCAGCAACCTGAATAGTGCCGCTGCCAGATACAGTTCCCCCAGTTCCTCCAAGTGATGGTGTATCACTAGTTGCTCCTAATCCACCATTTGCAGAAATTGTTGTTACTCCGGAGAAACTACTTGCAGTTCCAGATGCGCCATCTGAAGAACCTCCCGTCCCTACAATAACATTAACATTACCCGAAACTGATACTATTCCTTCGCTATAAGCGCCCCCACCTCCTCCACCACCAGCGTAATCTGCAATTGCTGCACTTTTACCAGCTCCTCCGCCTCCCCAAACTTTTACCCATACTTTTGATACGCCCGCTGGTTTTATCCAGGTGCCAGATGATGTAAATGCCTGCATATTATTCGGGATCCCAATATTTAATGTTGAAGAACCAGTTCCCACTGTCAGGATATCATCATCAGCATCCCAGGCTATCTGGCCTTCTGAAGTTGCAGCGGAAGTATTGGATGATTGAGGTAATTTCAAGCCTTCAGTCGTTGAAGAATTATTTACTGGGGACAAATCAAGCATAACAGCGTCTGGAATAACAACATTTCCTGTTCCTGCTCTTAAAATTAAAGAAGTATTACCGGTAGTATTTCCAATAGAGATGTTGTTATTGACTGCTCCTGTTCCAATATTTATCGTTTTTGAACCTACAGCACCGGTTCCAAGATTAAGGGTTTGCACGCCGGTTCCACTTCCAATATCAATTTGCTGTGCAGCGTTCCCACCAATAGTCACAGTTCCTGTGGTACTCCCGGTTCCTATGTTCGTCGTATTGGCTGCAGCATTGTTGTTGATATTCACTGCTCCTACAGCTGTAATGCCGGCATTAAAAGTGCCCAGCACTGACCAGGTATGGGCTCCCGTCCATGTTGGAACGATTGCCTGGGAAAGTGCAGGTGCAGCATCGCTTCTCATTGCTGTCGTTGCGGTTCCAGGGATCATTGATAATCCAATCGTTGCAGAAGGATTTGCTAATCCACTTACGTTGGCGAAAAGAGTTGAACCAGACATAGTCAATCCGCTTCCGATAGCGATCTCCTGGACTGCGGTTGTAGCATCAGAGCTTCCCAACAACCTGCTGGTTGCACTAACCGCTTGCATTTTACCATAAGTAACTGCATTGTTAGCTAATTCAGAAGTGCCAACAGCATTTGGTCCTATGTCTGATGATGTAATTGATTCATCAATAATTTCCAATGAACCAACTGCCCCCTCCTGTATCAAAGAAATTCCATCGGCTTGTATATTTATATCACCGGTAATATCAACACTTGTCAGGGTAGTTCCATCACCAATTAACATATAGCCATTTAAATTTGCCACTAATCCCTCTGCAACTCCTGATGCATTTCCAACTAAAATTCTCCCGTAACCAAGTGTATCTGCTAAAAAATTCGTCCGTGCTTCCCATTGTGGATCACCACTTCCATCGGTAGTTAATACTTTATTAGCATCGCCCGGGCCCGAGGTCCCTATCTCAACTATAGTAACTGCATCTGCCGCAATCTCGTCTGAGTCCACTGCATTGCTCGCGATCTCTAAATTCCCTACTGCATCCGTGGCGATGTCCTCTGCAAGTATCGTCTCATTTAATATCTCTCCTGTGGTCACTGCACCATCTGCTATGTCATCCGCTACAAGCGTGTTCAAAGCTACCTCCGCACTTGTTACCGCATTGGCCTGGATCTGAGCATCTCCCGTATTGCTTACATCTATATCTCCCGTGATATCAACACTGTTCAATGTCACACCGTCGCCTACAAGCATAAATCCATTCCCGGAGGCATCCACCGCACTCTCATTGTCCGAGTTGTCTCCTACCAGGATATGGCCCTCTAAAAGATTGTTCTCACCATCGATCGCATTGTCTACATAGTTCTTCGTCGCTGCATCCTGTGCCAAAGTCGGATCTGCCAGGTTCGTGATCTGCTGACCCCCTAAACTTACCGCTGCCGTGGCGTCTCCAAAGCCACTCAAAGGTATATTCCCCTTGTCAAGGTCTATATTCCCTATCGTTCCATCAAGGATCTCCGTCGTGGTTACCGCTCCTGTAGCAATCTCACTCGAGCCAACTGCATCTGCCGCAATCTCGTCTGAGTCCACTGCATTGCTCGCGATCTCTAAA
>CAYSAH010000028.1:5300-17459 GCA_964428945.1 uncultured Bacteroidaceae bacterium
GCCACTCAAAGGTATATTCCCCTTGTCAAGGTCTATATTCCCTATCGTTCCATCAGCAATATCAGCTGAAACAACTGCTCCATATGTTGGAGCTCCTACGGCATTACCATGCAGGACAGTGGATGCAGTTCCTGCTTCCCCCTGTATTATGCTGGTTCCATCGGATATCATAATTGAAGAGCCAGAAAGGGCCGTTCCTGAATTTGTTCCTCCGTTTGCAACAGGAAGAATACCAGCAGAGCCTGGAAGGCTATTCAGAAGCGACCATGAAGGTGCTCCTGCAGCAGTATTCATCAAAATTGCCCCTGTTGTTAGAGCAGGAGCCAGTACAGAAATCTGCCCGCTTCCATTTCCATAAAGCAAATTATTTGCTGGTATTGAGGATAATCCAGTTCCCCCGTAAGAAACTTCAATTACTGAAGCATTCCAAACCCCTGTTCCAATTGTCCCTAAAGTGCTTATTGTATTTTGGCCTATATAATTTGCATCGATATCAATACTTATATCTTCTGTACCACTTATACTTATTCTCCCGGCTGTTCCAACAATGCTATTAATCCCGTTAGTACCAGAGAAAACAACTCTCCAGGAGCCTAAACCAGAATCGTAAAAATTAAGCCTGTTTGTATCGGTATTATAAATTATCAAACCATTTGAAGCCGCTATACCATTTCTGTCCGCAGTACTCATCCTGGGCACCAAAAAACCTTTAAACGTACCTGATGTATGTCGCAACTCAAGTATTGATGATGGATCCGGGGGAAAGGAGTCTTCACCGATTCCAACACCCTGGCCAAAGGTCTTCGAAGCACCCATTGTTAAAATCAGGATCATTGAACAAGCAAAGGCTTTCAGCCTAAAGATGCTTTTCGATCTTACAATCTGCTCAGAGTTTTTGAGCGATTTCTCCGAAAATATTGTTCTTCTTGTGTCCATGATATAAATACTTAATTGTTTCTTTTTTCAATGACAAAAAAACACGAACGGATCCATGTTTTTTGCTTCTAAATGCTAATGGGAGATGAATATTTCAACTGGGAATTAAGGGTAAATTTTTCTTTTGTATCTAATTGCTGAAAAACATTATTCTCACAATTGTCAGGATCATCTGCATCCACGGGCTTTTTATTATTCTTCAAATTCAAATTAATTGCATCGATTCGATCAATGTTTATACGGTAAAATCACGATAATGGTTGCTTCTAAATTAATAAAAAAGGACAATAAATTCAGGAGTGATTTAGCTAAACACTGTCCGGAGCACTTCAAGCGAATTCAACTCCCGCATAGAATGATGATGCTTCCTGTAAAAACCAAGGATCGAATCGAGAAATAAATTTCGGCTTTCCTGCTTGTTAAAAATTTGATCTACTGTAAGATAATCTTCATTAAAACAAGCATGCCAGCCATTTGAAAGCTTCCTTTCCAGTTCAAGGTTTGATGAGCCGGGACTGGAACTAAATGAACCATGGTCTGTATCAAAATATGTGTATAATTCCGAATAATTGTTTCGGGGGAAAAAACCAAGGTGCCTTGTTAACTGAAACAGAAATAGCAGATGAAATGAGGGGGATGCTTTAGTTGGGGTATTAAAATATGAAAGCGAAGCCTGGAGGAAATTAAATAATTCTGCATTTTTCTCTTCCTCCCGTATCGTTTTCATCAGAATTTCGCTAAGAAAAATAGCCTGAGTGGCTTTAACTACATCATTGCCCGATCCGGGGACCTCGTCTAAGAATGCAGCCTCCTTTATCCATTGCAAATCACGATTCTCCCTGTGGTAAATATCCAGCTTCAGCAGGTAAAGCGGTTGAAACATATTCGGTCGATTGTTCTTTTGGGATTTTCGAATCCCTTTGAGCAGAAATGATTTCATCCCCCATTCTTCTGTAAAGGCATGAACAATAAGGCTGCTGTCACCGTATTTCAGTGCATGAAGAACAATAGCTTTTGTTTTTTGAAGCATAAGAAACAGATGGATGATCCTAATGAATAAACAGGATCTTGGTAACATGCGCAGCAGTAGGCCTGTTGTTTGCCATAAAAATAAGATAGGTGCCTGTGGCTACCCTGTCACCATCAAAGTTGGTCCCATCCCAGATAGCCTGACCTCCAAAGGACTGAAGCTCATTAACAAGATTTCCACTGATATCTGTTATTTTCACAGTTGTTTCCGGCAAAAGCCCGCTGATCGCAATAGGTCCATTATAGGTTTCCCTTACAGGATTAGGATATACCCTTACATCGGAGTAGGATGATGCCCCTTCTGTTGCATCACTTCGATATGATATGATCCCTTTATCCGTTCCAAAAAATACCTCACCGGATTTCCCCTCAACACATATGTCTGATATACTGTTTGATAGCATCGGACTATTTTCCGTGTTAAAATTGTGGATCTGCTCCAAGCCATTTTCTGAAACAAGAAATGCCCCTCCATCTGCAGTCCCGATCCATTTCCTGTTCGATCCGTCCACCTCGATGGTTGTGACTTTTTCAGTCAGCAACAGCGGATCGCCGTAAATTGTTCCGTCATTTCTCGGGACAATGATCTCCTGGGCATAAACCGATCCCTCCGTAAAAAGTCGGCCGGGACTGTAAATAACCAATATTCCCTGGTTGGTTCCAAGCCAGAGGTTGCCATTAAGATCTTCCGCGAAGGAATATATTTCATTTGTTATCACCCTGCCGTTTTCGTCCACCACATTCACGATTTCTATTTCATCATCATCTTCATTATCAATGGTTCCGTTGAAATTATATGCAAATAAGCCTCCGCCTTTCGGTATAATACCCCACAAGTACCCATCTTCCGAGATAAGAATTTCTCCCAATGCCGAATAAGAAGAAAGTTTTCCTTCAACTTTGAAGCTTTTCCAGGAGCCATCACTCTTAAGAACCGATATTGGTTCAGGAACGCCGGAATTTGTCATCCAAAGATTATTCTCATCATCATATGCCAATCCTCCAAGGAGGATCACATTACTTCCCGGAACTGCATTCTGTAATGAACTGTTCGTTTCATTATATACATTGACGGGCCTGTTCTCAAAATATTCAACCAGTCCATATCCCCAGGAGGCAGTAAATACGTGAATCGGATCGTTCGGATCAATTGCCAGGGAAATAAGGTCGCGATAAACATCGGTAATATTAGATATCCAGTATTGCTCCCTGAAAACCTGCAGTATGGCTGAACGGAAAATATATCTGTAGGTAGAAGTAACGCCTCCTGAAACAGTGTATAACAGTCCCTTATCTGATTCCATTTTGAAGGCAATGGATGAGAACGGACCGTTTGGTTTAATAAGCTTCTCGTCATTGTCCTCAATTCTCACAAGGCCTCTTCCGAAGTCTGCAACCCAAAGAATTCCGTTTTCATCAATTGTTGCCGAGCGTGGTCTTCCCTCCTCGTAGCTATCGATAAAAATAAAATCCTTGCTAAGAATCCTGACCCCCTCCTCGCCGCTAAAAATGAGGTAATCCTCCGTCATTCTGACTTCACTGCAAATACTGTCAGAATACATTGTAAATTCACTCCATGTTCCATTTGAAACATACACGCGGTCCCGCGATGAAACAGGATCTTCGTACACCGCAAACAATTTGCCATTAAAAAATTCAATAGCAGGATACGTACCGGAAGGGAAGGGAAGGTCATCAACCAGGTCCCAGGAATTGAAATCGATCAAAAATGGATTTGATAACAATGCTCTTCTGATTCCATCATCCGTTGCTGCATAAAGGTAGATTTGATCTGATGTGATCTGGTTGATTTTCAATTGATCCCCATTATCTCCGATGTAATATGTTTCGGTTATTTCGTAACGATCAAGGTCGAGTACCACAATACCAAACCCGCAGGAAAGGTAAGCTCTGTTTTCATTAAAATAGATATGGTAAATCGATTTGTCCCCGGGAATCTGCTTTTTAAGAATATCAGGAATATTTATTACTTCATTGCTCTTTATGATATCAACATTTGCATTTTCATATGCCAGGACAGCCAATTGTTTCTCCGGGTTCCAGGCCATGGATTTCACTCCGTTATCTGATAATCCATCCGTTTTCGAGATCGTCTCAATGCTGTTATCTGTAAGATCATAGTAAAACATACCTCCTGTGGAAGAGCAAAAGACTTTGTCATTGGTAACCATTACAATATTTGTAAATTGGTAAGGAAGATGGGTCCTCCACTCTCCAATTCCAATCTGTGTAAAAGCATAATTTCCAAAAAGAAGGGATAATACAATCAAATGTAATATCCTTTTCAAGCGGATCTGAATTCTCATATATTTAATTACGAAGAAACCTTAAAGATATTACACAGCTTTGTACTTTTGATCTGAAAAATTCAGAAAATCCACCAGTTTTTTTACCGCAATTGCCCGGTGACTTATCCTGTTTTTCTGGTCAAGATCCATCTCAGCAAAGGTTTGTTTAGATCCTTTTGGCAGAAAAATGGGATCATAGCCAAATCCACCTGAACCCTTTATAGAATCAGAGATGCTTCCATTTACAATACCTTCAAAAAGGTATTTCTCATTATAAAGGATCATTGCAATAACTGTTCTGAACCTTGCATTCCTATGCTCCACGCCTTCCATTTTTTCAAGAACCTTCCTTATATTTCCTTCTGCGATATTCATGTCCGGGTATTGCGGATGTCCCATTCTTGAATAACGGGCTGAAAATACACCCGGCTCCCCGTTCAGAAAATCTATTTCCAAACCTGTATCGTCAGCAAAGCATGCAATACCATATTTATTGTAAATGAATTCTGCCTTTTGTAAGGCATTCTCTTCAAGTGTAAAATGATCTTCGGGAATTTCTTCAATGATTCCCTTCTCCTGAAGTCCTGAAACAACAAAATCAGATTTGATCAAATGACTTATCTCAAGTAATTTATGATTATTATTGGTTGCGAATATAAGTTCCGTCATAAAAAAAAGGCCGTTATGTAACGGCCTGAATTTATATTAATAAATAATTATAAGCAACTAAGCGCCTCCCAATGCCCTGAATCCTCCTGCAATTTTCATTGGCCTCGGATTAATACACATTACAGGTAAATTATATTCATTGGCAATAATAAACTGCTCAGGAGCCCCGAAAATATAATCTGCAAGCTTAATATCCCTTGTCGCCATGATAAGGATCATATCAAAGTCCTTTTCTTTGGCATAGTTTACAACCTCCTCCTTGAATTTTTTCTTCCCTTCACAGGCAACAATTTCATATTCAATCTCATGCGTTTTAAGATAAGATTCAATGTATTTCATATTGGAGAGAAGTTTTCTCTTAAAACCTTTATCTCTGGGATGTGATTTGAAAATCGTAACCTTCGCTTTAAACCTCGTCGAAAGATGATAGATCCAATTGGCCTTCTCCTTGTTTTCCTTTTTAAAGTCGATAGGAAGAAGGATCCTTTCCAGCTTTTCCTTAACTGGTTTATCCTGTACAATTAAAAACGGAATTCTTGAAGAGACCACTACTTTTACGGCCCTGCTGCCAAAAAGCTTTTGCGCCCCTTTGATCCCGTGGGTTCCCATAATGATCATTTCCGCTTTTTGCTCCGTTGCAACTTCTCCAATGGTAGTGAAGATGCTGCCTGCCTTTACTATACAAACAGGTTTCATCCCATGCTCCTTTGAAAGTTTTTCAGCTGAATCTTCCAATAGTTTCTGCTTATCAGCAATATCTTTCTCATCGTTAACGATATGAAGAAGCACAACTTCACATTCGAGGGTTTTTGAAAAATTTATCGCATGAAGAAATGCATTCTGCGCAACTTGCGTAAAATCCCAGGGCACTACAATAGGCTTTTCTACCTTTTCCATTGATGATACAGATTTAATTTACATTTAATGCGTAATTCAAATATTTACGTACTTTTGATTACATAACTTAATAATGAAGGTACATATCAGGTTTACAAGTTATGAATTTATTTTTCAAGTCATATACGTTTAGTATATTTTTTTTACTGACCTGTGCCTTGAATACCCCTTTATTATTGGGACAGAATGCACAGGCCCAGTTTACCATTCTTCCTGAAATCAGTAATTTTGATATTCCGGCCAGGTTTAACCAAACTGCCAGCACCTCATTTATCCGGGATATCAATGGTGTCGTATACATTGGCAAGCAAAATGGCCTGCTTATAATCGACGATGACAAGTATTCCTTCCTGCCGTTCGATAATGCAGTTTATCTGACTTATTCAAATAAGAAAAAAATAGTCTATATGACCACATTCGATTTTGGTTATGTAGATTATAATTCCCAAAGTGGCCCGTCCGTGATGTCCTGTTTGGATAAGTTACGTTCAAACTTCCAGGATTTCTTTCCAAACAACCTTACAAGCTTTGAACAGAAATCATTTCTTGCCACAAGTGAAGGAGTTATTATTATTAAAAATGATACCATTACTCATCTTTTCTTTAACCGAAAAAATTGTAGCCTCTTCAATTCCGGACATTATTTATTTCTCCAGGTAGAAGACGAGGGACTCTATATCTGGAAAGACGAAGAGTTCAAATTAGCAATTTCTTCCCCGGAATTATATGATGTATCTATTTCTTCAATTGTTGATTTTGATAAGATCGTACTGCTCTATACTGAGAGTGGAGTTATATATGAATTTAATCCCGAAGAATTAAAAGCAATAATCTCACAAAACCAGGTTTCTCCGTTTCTTGATTATAGATTGATCAAAGAGCTTGATAGTGACCAGTATATTTGTATAGATGAAAAGAATATGCTGTACATATGTCCTGGCTTTGAATCAAATATTATAAACCTTTCTGCCTCTGGAAATATTCCTTTGTCTTCACCTGTATCTGTGTTTATCGACCAGTTCTCTGATATTTGGATCCTTTATGATTTTAGCCTTGTTAAAGTTGAATTCCCTTCAAAATCGAATATAATTGATCTCTCTGACCAAATATCCGGCTCCATTCTTTCTACTGCACTTTCAGGTGACAATATATATTTAGGTACCAACAACGGACTGTTTGAACTTGGATCGGAGGATAACAAAACATACAATATTCACAGGATTATCGATGGAAATGGGACTTCATTTACCAAGGTGATTTCTGTAGATGATATTGTTATAGCTGCCGGAAATACAGGCATTTATGAGTTAAGCGGAAATCTGGTTTATCAGATTGTTGCAGGGGGGGTAAATTTTATACACCTGTTTGAAAATACTACATTTCTGACGGTAGACCAGGAAGGTTTGAAGATTTACAGGAAATCAGGAGGAAATTGGACGTCAGATGTTTTGGATAGCTCAGCAAAACAGATCATGACATATGCGGAATTCGAAGGATTGTTATGGATCCAATCCTCAGATCATGTGCTGCGTTGTATTGATGCTGATCGCGGAATTATTAATCGAATTGAAAATATGAATGCGAAGGGATTCGGCAATCTCTTTGTTTATTGTAATAAGCTTTTCCTGTCAGATGAAAGTTCAGTTTATGAATGGAGCCCCGTAAATGGAAAATTTCTGAAAAAGACTTTTCCTGGTAGTGAACAACTATTATCCTCTGAACTATTAATTTCCACTGAAGATCATCTTTGGAGTGTAAGGAAGGATGATAAAGGAATAATAACTATATGGAAACTGGGAAAGGATAACAAAAAAACCCCGTTTTATGAGATATCGGGAGCAAAAAACCTGGGGCAGATAATGGATATTGATGAAACCAAAGATCATATCTGGATAAGTGGAAGGAACAAGCTTGTAAGACTCGACCAGGTTAATGGAAATAATCTGAATGACCCTTTATTAAGGCTAAACTCAGTAAAGATTTCTTTCCAGGGAAAGTCTTCCGGGGAAATGAATATAAATCCTTTCGACCAAATAAGGTATAGAAAAAGTAATATCTGTTTTGATCTCTCATCAATCAGGTACCAGAATGATCCTTCGCCCTATTTCCGTTACAGGCTCAGCCATTACCAGGAAGAATGGTCAGAATGGAGTAAAGAAAAAAGCATCCTCTTTAATAATCTCCGCGAACGTGATTATACCTTCGAGGCCCAATCCGTTTCTGCATTTGGTATAATGTCAGAACCTCTTTCATTTTCATTTACCATAAGTCCGCCCTTATACAGAAAGTGGTTCGCCTATATGTTCTACATAATTATAATATTCATATCAGCCTTCTTACTTTATAAATGGAGATTGCTGCAGCTGAAACATGTTGAATTCAGGCTTGAGGAGAGGATCAGGGAAAGAATGGCTTCTGTTTTGAATGAAAAGGAAAAATCGGATAGACTGGTTGCAGACCTTTTCCCAAAAGGAACAGCTGAAGAAATAAAATTGAAGGGGCGGGCAGAATCTAAAAAATTCGAAATGGCTACAGTCCTTTTCAGTGACATACAAGGATTTACAAAGATAGCAGAGGAGATGAACCCCGAGGTATTGATCGATGAACTGGATAAGTTTTTCTTTCATTTTGACTCTGTTGTTGAGAAATATAATATTGAGAAGATCAAGACGATAGGAGATGCTTATATGGCGGCTGGCGGTATTCCGGTAAAAAACAGTTCCAATCCTGTTGAAGTTGTTCTTGCTGGTATCGAGATGCAATATTATATGAACGACCTTAAGAAAAAGAAAACCGAAATCTGGGATCTTAGGATAGGAATTCACACTGGGCCAATAATTTCCGGTGTGGTTGGACATAAAAAATTATCCTATGATATTTGGGGTGATACTGTGAATACTGCATCCCGCATGGAATCCTCTGGTGAACCTGGGAAGGTCAATATATCAGGAACCACCTATTCCCTGGTTAAGGAGTTCTTCATCTGCGAATACAGGGGAAAACTGCCCGTAAAATACAAGGGAAATATAGACATGTATTTTGTCAATGGACTTCGACCTGAGCTTTCCGTTGATCTGCAAGGGATACCGAACAAACGTTTCTTTATAAAACTTCAGTTGCTGAGGCTCCAGGATATAGAGGAAAGGGTTTTTGAGGAGATCCAAAACAACCATTCCCTGACCCTACATTTTCATAAGAATGATTTCATCCACAAAACCTTCACTCAGACAGAGTTGCTGGGAAGATCAGAAAGTCTATCCGATGATGATATGCTTCTTGTCCAGACCGCAGCAATTCTTATGTATTCAGGTTTGTCTGAGAGCTATGAAAATTTTGAAAACAAATCTGCCGAGATTGCAAGGAGTATATTGCCTGAATATCAATATGATGAAAGACAAATCGATCGGGTATGCCATCTTATACTTTCAACCAAGGAACCATTTAAACCACAAAATATTCTTGAATCGATCCTTATAGATTCAAAAATGGAATACCTGGGGCGCAGTGATTATCTTACACAGGTTAAACTTTTATACCTGGAAGAAAAAAGCATGCTAAAAGATATCTCCAAAGAGAAATTCATTAAAAAACAGATTGCAAAACTTGAAAGTTTTGAATATTTTACCTTAGCAGCCCAAAGACTGAGAGAAATCCCTGTTAAGGAACAGGTAAATAACTTCCAGTTCTGGAAATAGGATTTAAAACATTACTCTAAAACATCTTGTCCAAATTGTAGAACAACGCTCGAATGACTACATTTGAGTGCTAAAAAATATTTGGAATAATGAGTACAGACTGGAAAAACCTTGGTTTTGGAATCAGCAAAACTGATTATAATGTAAGATGCTATTACAGGGATGGGAAATGGGGCGAACTTGAAATATCATCCTCTTCAGAAATATCAATTCACATGGGGGCTACCTGCCTTCATTACGGACAGCAGTCATTTGAAGGACTAAAAGCATACAGGGGCAGGGACGAAAGGATTCGATTGTTCAGATATGACGAAAATGCAAAACGTATGGCCCGATCTGCGACAGGTATAATGCTGGCAGAAGTTCCACAGGCAATTTTCCAGGGAGCTATTGAAAAAGTAGTGAAGCTGAATGAAAGATTTGTTCCTCCTTATGGAACAGGTGCTTCACTTTATATTCGCCCACTGCTTTTAGGTACGGGTCCTGAAGTAGGTGTTAGACCTGCAAAGGAATATCTCTTTATAGTTTTCGTTATGCCGGTAGGACCCTATTTTAAAGAAGGCTTCAAACCGGTCGATATATTGATAACACGTCAACATGACCGGGCTGCGCCACTTGGCACAGGTCACCTTAAAGTTGGTGGCAACTATGCAGCCAGCCTGACTTCAGTTGCAAAGGCTCATGAAGGCGGATATGCTACTACCATGTACCTGGATGCCAAAGAGAAAAAATATATTGATGAATGTGGTCCAGCCAATTTCTTTGGGATAAAAAATAATACCTTCATAACACCCGATTCGCATTCAATTCTCCCTTCTATAACAAACAAAAGCCTCCAGGAAATCGCCCTTAGTTTGGGAATGAAAGTTGAAAAGCGGCCTGTTGAGGTAAAAGAACTCGCCGAATTCGAGGAAACAGGTGCCTGTGGAACTGCCGCAGTCATTACCCCAATTAAGAAGATAGTCGATCCCGATGATAATAAAGTTTATACCTTTGGGGATGGCATAAATCCCGGACCAGTGACTAAAAAGCTCTATGAAGAACTGATCGGAATTCAATATGGAGATATTGAGGACAAATTTGGATGGATAACCATACTTGATTAGTTTGTATTTCTTCTTTCGGACGTATGCTTTGGGTATAGATTTTCTTTTACCTGGCCCCGCAACAGGTTTGCGATCCTTTTAATCTCCTTGCGAGACATTTCGGTTTAGCTTTTTCGCAAAGTGCTTTTTTAACAGCTTCAAAATTGTATGACACCTAATCCCATTACTTGCAAAATAATAATTTATATCTTTGGGAAAATGACAAATTCCTGAGATGTCAAAAAATGAAAGAAGGATATACCGCAGAAGGCTGCGTAGTTCATATCTAACCTCTGTTATTAGTATTTCCCTGGTACTATTCCTGCTAGGTATAGTTGGACTTCTGATTATTAATGGGCGTAACATTAACAAAACAGTCCGGGAAAATATAGGGTTTAATGTCATCCTGAAGGAAAATGTAAAGGATGCAGATATTTTTCAATTGCAGAAAATTCTTGATGCCAAACCCTATACACTTTCAACAGAATATATAACAAAAGAGGAAGCTGCCCTGGAAACGGAACAGCTTGTTGGAGGCGATTTCATTGAATTCCTGGGTTTTAATCCCTTGCCTCCATCCATCAGGCTAAGACTCCGTGCAAATTATACACGGCCTGATTCAGTTGTTTACATTGAAGAGGAGATAATGAACTATGACCAGGTTAATGAGGTTGTCTATAAAAAAACACTGCTTTATGCCATTAATGAAAATATACGTAAGATCTCACTTGTGATCCTTGGATTCAGTATTCTTCTTACACTTGTGGCCATAACTCTTATAAACAATACAATAAGATTATCGATTTATTCAAAACGCTTTATAATAAACACCATGCAGCTTGTAGGTGCAACAAGGGGCTTTATAAGAAAACCCTTTCTGCTGAAAAGTTTGTTAAATGGATTTATCGGTTCCCTCGTAGCGATGTCCCTGATTGCAGGGCTTCTTTATCTTACCGCCGAGGAACTGGAGAGTATTATTTCATTTACTGATGTTAATCTGATGGCGCTTCTTGGAGCATCTATCCTTGTAATCAGCATTGTTATTAACGGGATTTCTACTTTCTTTGCAGTAAATAAATATCTGAACATAAAAACAGATAAGCTCTATTTTTAATTTTATAATTATGGCCAAAAATAATACAGGGAAAGAGAATTTCGCTCTTGGACCTGAAAATTATAAGTTGCTGATCATTGGTTTTGTGATCATAATAGTCGGATTTTTATTGATGATCGGTGGAAAAACTGATGATCCGGCTGTTTTTAATGAAGATCAGATCTTCAGTTTCAGAAGAATCACTCTTGCTCCGATCGTTGTTCTCTTCGGATTTATCTTCGAAATCTGGGCAATTATGAAGAAACCCCGTTCATCCGAAGAAGAATAAAAGCCTTCAGCTGATATGAATATTTTAGAAGCAATTGTACTTGGCATCCTCCAGGGATTGACTGAATTTCTGCCTGTTAGCAGCAGTGGTCACCTGGAAATTGGTAAGGCCCTCCTGAATGTCGAACTCGAAGAAAATCTTGGTTTTACTGTTATGG
>CAYSAH010000029.1:0-17072 GCA_964428945.1 uncultured Bacteroidaceae bacterium
CATGCCGACCTGGAAGCACAGTACGTGTTTTTCCAGGAAAAGACTTTGAAAGTCGCCGCTCTTGCCGGGGTAAATTATACACATATTATTTCAAAGAATGAATTATTGATCTCAGTCCCTCCCCAATTTGCTCCGGTTGATTCATCTGTTTTTGGTGTCGGTCCCTCTATTGGCGCAGCTCTTGAAATGCGCATGGGTCCTTTCTGGGACCTAATTTTAAGCGGCAGGTATTGTTTTACAGGACTCAGGGCAGGAGATCCTTCCCTGGCAGAGAAATTCCTGGTCGCACCTCTTTCGGCACCGGTAATACAAATCCATGGTGTATATTATTTTACAAGCAGGGGCAGAGGATATTCCAGGAGATAGTTGATGGCTGTTCAAATTTTCTTATCTTTATTCCCTTAATGAATTGATTCAATAATTATTCAGTAACGAACTATGGCCAGCTTAGCATTTTTATTTGGGATGATCCCAGGTACTGAAAAAGTTGAAAGCGCAGATAATCAACTCAGAGCTGATTATGCCGCTTTCCAGGCATATGAAAAATCAGATGAATTAAAGCATTTCCAGGAGCTGGAAGCTGAAGTTACTTCAAGCGATTTTGCCATCAGGAGGAAGAAAATTCCAAAGGCAGAATACAAGGATTCAGTAGAGTTCCAAAAGCTTGAAGAATACGGGATCCTGAAAAAATCAGAGAAGGTCACCTGGTATTTCAAAACCAAAAAGAAGAACCCATTTAAAGAAATTGCAAAATGGGAGGAAACATTCAATGAATCATTTTCCACTACAAAGCTGAATGAAAGCAAGTGGATGAGCCGTTATTACTGGGGAGATGCCATCCTGGATGAAGCATATACCATGTACGATGACAAGAGCTTCCCTACCAATGGTAAGAATATTGAATTTTACGACAATAAGGTCAGACTGGTTGTTAAGCACGAGGAAATAAAAGGGAAAAAATGGCATCCTGTTCATGGATTCCTTCAGGATTCCTTTGAGTACAGCTCGGCATTGATCAGTACCGGAAAAAGCTTCCGCCAAAAGTTTGGAGTGTTCAAAGCCAAGATAAAAATGTCTTCCACAGATATGACCCAGGCATTCTGGATGGTATCTGACGGATTAGTTCCCCATATCGATGTTGCAAAATATGAAAAGGGGAAACTCTATTCCAATTATTTCTGGTCTACTCATAAAGGACAGGCACCCTCCAAATCGATTTCAAAAACCGGGGGATCAAAATATACCAGTGATTTCTTTATTTATACACTTGAATGGAGTCCCGGAAAACTTGTATGGAAAATAAATGACAAAGTATTCAAAACACAGTCATCCGGAGTCCCCCAGGAGGAAATGTACATGGTCTTCAGTTCCGGTTTGAAGGATTGGGCTTCTGATAACGGGCTTCCAGCTGCGATGGAGATCGACTGGATCAAAGTGTATAAGCTCAAAGAATAGAAATATCCGCTTTAAAATTGAATGGACCGTGGGGAAATTTCCCCGCGGTTTTTTTTTGAATTACTCTTTGTATATGCCTGCCCCCGGGTGTTCAGCAGGCTTGTTTGTTTTCACATGTTGTCAATACTTATGTTCAAAATACGTGGGTTATACGGACTGGCACCCATAAGAAAATTCAATACCCGGATTTGATCCTGCGTTGCAGCCTTCAGGGAATTCGTTTAAGCCCCGTAAATGATAGCTTTTCGCAAGACCACATCCATCGAGGAAAGCAGGTTGAAAAATACTCCCAACGACTAAAAGCTCCAGAAGATGGGAATTACGATCATACTGACAATAAAGGCAAGAATATTAAGGGGTAAGCCGATTTTCCAGTAATCACTGAATTTATAATTACCAATGCTTTGCACAATGAGGTTGGTCTGATAACCTATCGGTGTTGAGAAACTGGCAGAAGCAGCAATACAAATTGCTATGAAAAAGGGGCGGGGATCAACACCCAGCTGGGTGGCAGCAGACAGGGCGATCGGGAAACTTAGCGCAGCTGCGGCATTGTTTGTAATGATCTCGGTGAAAATATTTGTAATAATATATATCGCTGCAAGTACCCCGATAGGTCCAAGGCTTTTGGAGATATTTATTGTTGTATGTGCGATAACATCAGCAGCTCCGGAATTTTGGAGTGCCCGGCTGATTCCAAAGGCGCAGGCAACAGTGATCAATACGTCCCAGTTGATCGGTTTTGTATATTTTTTTGCCGAGAATATCTTCAGTGAGGCCATCAGCACCATGGCTATTGCAGCAAAAAAGAACATATCAAGCTCAACTTTACCGAATTTTGGCAACTGTCCGCCTATCGTTGCACCAACTACCATTAAAAGGGTAATTATAACTGCCAGCCACCTTTTTCTCTTGTCCTTGGAGCTATCCATATCCCCGATTTCAGTTGACATGTAAAATGCTCTTGATTCTCCCCAATACCTGCTGAAATCAGTTGTTGTCAGAAGCATAAGGTTATCACCCGATTTTAGCTCAACACTTTGCATATTGGTTGTAATACGCTCGCCGTTTCTGTGCACTGCCATTACAACTGCATTATAGTGACCCCTGAAATCAAATTCCTCAATGGTTTTTTGAATCCCCGGAAACCTGGGCGCGATCACCACCTCTACAAGTTTTAGGTTCTGGTTCATAAAACTCGGGTCTGTTTCGGCAAGACATTTTAGAGTAATCCCGCTTTGCTGCATCAGGTAACCAATATCCTCTGATTTTCCTGCAAGGATCATATCATCACCGTCCAGGATCTCAAAGGGAGTATTCGAGATCCTGATATGTTTACCATCCCTTATTACGGTTTTAACAACAAACTCAGACAATCCCGGGAGCCTTCTCTTCTCTATTTCTTTTCCGATCAGTGAGCTTCCTTTGCTTAGTTCAACGTCGAAGTAAAACTCCCTGATATCGTTTGGAAAACTGTTCTTTGGTATGATCTCTCCCGGAAGCAGCCTGTTGGAGAAAATATTCAGGTAGATGAAACCCACAATGGCAACAAATACTCCGACCTTGGCAAGTTCAAAAAAACCGAGACCCTCAATTCCGCGATCCAGCATCATTCCATGTACCACAAGATTGGTGGAAGTTCCGATAAGCGTGGTCGTTCCTCCTAAAATAGTGGCGTATGAAAGTGGTATCAGGAATTTCTGACTTGGAAGACCCAGATTTTCGGCCCATTTCTTTATCATGGGAGCGAAAATGATGACCATGGGTGTATTATTAAGAAATGCTGATACCCCCGCGATCGGAACGGTCAGCCTGATAATAAGCCGGGGAATGTTTGCTCTTTTCTTGGGAAGCATTACTGAGGCAAGCTTCGATAATGCACCTGTCTGTTTGAATCCTTCACTTACCAGGAACAGAATGCCAACTGTGATCATCCCCTTGTTTGAAAAGCCGGCAAGCGCCTCATCCGCGGTAAGAATATCGGTGATCATGAACAAAACCAGGGCAGTGAACAGCACCAGTCCGGGTCTCATTATCTCTTTGAGAAGGGCGATGATCATTAAGATCACAATTGCAATAGCGAGATAACCAGATAGGGTCATTATTATTTATCTAATGAGATGCCATTCCGGAAGTCTGCGACTTGCAGGCTTGCGGCCATAGAAAACATCGTCCAATTTAACTGCCATTATCCTGAAAAGCAAATTATTTTTTATGTTCCATCTTATAAAACGGTGAAACCAGTTATCAACATGCGCATAGGGACAGGATATCATGCACATGCCACAGTCGGTTCCTGCTATTGTCCAGTAATTATAGCAGCTTTCGGATTTGATCTTCCACCTGGAAACACCACCAATACTCTCTTTTTCGCCCATCGGAATAGCATTTGCAGGGCAAACTTCAGCACATTTCCTGCATCTTCTGCAAAAATCCAGTGGACTTAGATCAGCTTTTTTATTTTGATATTCCAGGGGAAGGTCAGTCGTAACCACTGCGATCCTTACCCTGGGTCCCAGTCTCGGGGTCATAAGCAAGCCCATTCTTCCAATAACCCCCATCCCGGCGTCAGCTGCAACAAGCGGACAGATTACCTCGTAATTACCGTCAATATGCGCCTTTGCACTGTAGCCGAGACCCCTTATCATCAAAGCCAGTTTAGTCGCCAGAATACCTGATGAGAGATATTGTTCGGATGATTCCATCACTGTTGGACCGGCAGGGGCATGTTTCATGGAATGGTAGTCCATCTCAACAGTAATCACTACAGCATGAGGAAGGTCATTCATTATTTTTTCACCTGCGCGTTCTCCCCGCCCTTTGTGAGAATATAGGTGGTGCTCCCTTATCTTTGTGAACCCTACTGCTTCGGCACCCGTACTCCTGAGCCATTTTTCTATGAAGCCGCTCATCTTTTTCCCGTTGATTTCTTTCTTCTCAGTTTCAGACAACTGTGTCCCGGGAATATGTAAATGTTCAGTAAGGGAAAAATTTACACCGGCAGCAGTAAACGACGCTAGCTCGTAATACTTCGATCGTTCTGATAAAAGCCCGGGATTTTCCCTGGTCCTGTCATCAGCATCCTTATATTCCGGATGGACCTGGTAATAGGCCTCATATTGCGGACTCCCTGGCTGGAGCCGCCGCCTGGAAAGGACCGCGTCAGCTTCATGGAAGCGCCTCCCGTAATTGAGCTCTTTTTTCGAAGGATCGGATCTTAATGGCAGGAAGAAGATCATTGAAATTAAGATAATGACTGCAATAAAGATCATTTTGAAAAATTCCTTTTCCGGGAACAAGTATGATTGAAACAAGGCAAAGAATACTATGATTAAGCCTGCCGCAAGCAGCAGAGTTGCGGCTCTTCCTTCTTTTTCAATGAATGAAGTAACAGATGCAGAAAACAGGAAAACGACAGTTAGGGTAAGTATTGTCCAGAAAATGTAATCCATCAGTTGAGGCAGTTTAGGTATACAATAGTAATAAAATGTTCTAACAGTTCCACCTGTGATCCTTTTTGGCAACATGTTCCCTGCAGCCCCGGTATATAGGTTAGTATTCTTCCCGCTTATATTATATTTACGTGAATAAAAAGGTTTACAAGGGAAAAATATTTATATCAGAGTAAAAATTTTATTACCTCGTTTCCTTGCGTATAGAGAATTAAGTAACTTGAACAAATTTCCTTTTCCGTTTAAATATCTGATAAAAATGAAAAACAGGTTCCTATCTCTCTTTTTGCTGATTATTCCTGTGTTTCTGAATCCCCTGATGGGGCAGGCACAGGAGGAAATTGACGATAATACAAGGGCAACCCTGATCCTTGACATCGCAAAGTATGTTGAATATGATGAAAGTTTTAATAAACTAAAGGAGTTTTCAATCACTGTTCTTGATGTAGATGACAAATTCTATTGGCCCCTGGAAAGAATTGCAGGCGAGCGCCAGTTTGTGCAGGGGAAACCCATCCAGGTATACCTGGTGCCAAGACCTTCCATGTTGAAGGAGACCCAGGTGGTTTACCTGAACAGTAAAAATGAGTACAAGATCAGGGAGGTTCTTGACAAAATAAAAGGATGGAATACTTTGGTGATCACAGAGGGCTATCCATTTAAGGAGTCGATGATCAATTTCCTCGTGGTGGATGGAAAACCACGATTTGAAGCCAATGAGGAACTGATGAATGAACATGGGCTGCAGGTTGATGAACTTTTCCTGGCACAGGCCATCAAGACCAGGGAGGACTGGGAGAACCTTTATGTCGTGACTGACGTCGAATTGCAGGAAGAGAAAGAAGTTACCAGGCAACAAAAAATTGTTATTGCGGAGCAGGATTCCATGATCCGTGCACAGCTCGAAAGACTTAAAAAGCTGGGAGAAGAGATCGACGTAAAGGAAAAGGAATTGGCACAGAAGATTACTTCCCTCCAAAAGACCGAAAGGGAGCTGGAAACAAAAACCAAGGCAAACAGCAGGCTGGAAAAAGAGATTGCAGGGATCAAAGTGGAAATAAAGACGATTCAGGAAGACCTTCAGAAAATGCAGAATGAGAAAGACCAGCTATCAGCCGTACTTGCAAAACAGGACAAGGAAATAGGAGAGAAGGAGCTGGTAATCAAGGCAAACGAGGAAAAGATAGCCATTCAGCTGGAAGCCATTCAGAAACAAAAACTGGTGATCATCGGTGCCATAATTGCATTGGTATTGCTATTAGGACTTGCCTATTTTATTTTCGTCAATTACAGGAACAAGAAAAAGGCAAACCTCCTCCTTGAAGAAAAAAATATAAAGATTACCGCACAACGGGATGAGATCGAAAAACAAAAGGAAATCGCTGAGCAACAACGAGACCAGATAGCCTATCAGAAAAAACATATTACCGACAGTATTTACTATGCCCAGAGAATCCAACGCGCAATATTGCCCTCCCTGGAACTTTTTTCAGATGAAATAGAGCATTTTGTCTTGTATAAACCCCGCGATATCGTCAGTGGCGATTTCTACTGGGTCGATAAGATAAAAAATCTGCAGATTATAATAACAGCTGATTGTACAGGACATGGTGTGCCGGGAGCATTTATGAGTATGCTTGGCGTTAGCCTGTTAAACGAGATCATACATAATCGTTCTATTCTTGCACCTCATGAAATACTTAATAACCTGCGGAAAATGGTAATCGGCTCACTCGGCCAGGGTCAGGCAGGAGGAGAGGTTAAAGACGGAATGGATATGACGGTTTCCGTTATAGATTTTGAAAAGAACAAGTTATACTATTCGGGAGCCAATAACCCGCTCTATCATATACGGAAAGGTGAACTTACACAGCATAAAGCCGATAAAATGCCGGTTGCAATACATGAAGTTATGGAGGATTTCAACCTTGTAACCATAGACCTTGAAAAGGGAGATACCTTCTATACTTTTTCCGATGGTTATGTTGATCAGTTTGGAGGTCGCTCACAGAAAAAATTCCTCTCAAAGAATTTCAGGAATGTTCTCCTGGAGATCCAGGATCTTGGCATGATCGACCAGGGGAAAAAACTGGATGAGATCTTTGAAGACTTCAGGGCAGATGTTGAACAGATCGATGACGTTGTTGTAATAGGAGTAAGGTATTAAAAAAGCTGTCCCAAAATCAGGCTGAATCTCGGGACAGCTTATTTTTTCATTTTCTTCTTAATAGCAGTTCCAGTAGGTAACAATATTGCCAATTGTTGTTGGAGATGAGTTTACCTTTTCGGTGTATGAATCACCACAAAAAAGGAGTGGAGTGCCATAGGTTATGTCGGTACCATCCTCAGTAACCAATTCGCAGGTTCCGCAATCTTCGAGGAATTCACATGCAGGAAGTGTAAATGCCCCCAGGACAATCAGACCGACAAATGAGCGTAATATCTTTTTTTTCATAACAGTAATTTTTGGTTCCTTTACAATAAACTAACGTAATTTATCTTCCTATGGTTGCAGTATAGTGCTAAAATACTGCTTTTAATTTAATCGTCAATCAAATTTTAATCAACAATTTCAACTTCTGAAAAAGGGATTGTCAACACTTCATTGTAAGCGCTGATAAAGTTCTGCACCTTAATATATATGCCTTTGGTACCCGCTTCCGAAGGTAACTTAAAGAGATATTCGTAACCAGGTTTCAGAACTATCTTTTTTTCCCAATCTTTATAAAGATTGTCATATAAAAGAATATCGAAATACAGGTCGGATTTATTGACCAGGCTGTATTGTATTTTGCTTTGGTCGATCGGTATCAATTTTACCGCTTCATAAAATAATGCCTTCAATAATGCTTCCTGCCCAACAACTTTTTTCCCTGTGTATGCCGCTGTTCTGCCGTTGAATAAAGCCTCACGGATACCTCCGGCACTTCTTTCAGTGACGAATACAAATGTGCAGGTCCTGTGCTGGTCAGCAGAGAACTCAGCATCAGGAAAGGCCTCGTGCTGATCGCTGTTCCCAAGAACAGTGAGATTCATTTCATTTACCCATTGCATGGCTGCAGGATAAAACTCTGTTTCGTTTGCTACCTCGATACCATGCAGCCACCCTTTGTCATAGAGGAAGGTGTGCTCATCCCACCATTTCATGGTATCAGGCTGCTGTGCTTTCCACCCGGGATGATTCCACATGATGAAGGCCCCCTGGTCCGCAGCTTGCTCAATAGCTTTTGCATAGTCGTCATTCAGGATAAGTGATGCATCTTTTATAAAAAGGGCATTAAAATGTCCCGGGGGCATTCCTTTTGTTATCTCCGTTCCGGGGATAAGAATTACATTTTTACCTTCGGCATATTCGCTGGCGATTTGCCAGGATCGGTTATAATTGGTTATTATGTCTGCTTTATGCGGAAGATATTCAAGGTGATCCGTAATTGCAATTGCATCAAGTCCCTCCTTCCATGCTTCATCGACCCTTACACTTGGCCAGACCAAACCATCAGAAAACACCGTATGCAGGTGAAAATCACAAACCAGGGTTTTATACCCTGGAATATCAGGAATATTGAATACAGGCCGCTCCTGGGCGATTACCGGAAATGCAAAAAGGAAAATTATAACTGTATGCAGAACCCTTTTCATTGTATTTTTATTTTATTGCAAGTTAAGAAATCCCGCATATCCGACCTTGAGAATTCATGTTTTAGTAAAAGATAAATGGTGCACTTTATCTTTGTTATTGCAAAAAGTTGTCGAAAAAAAAATAACAATTCAGCAATGATTTTCACGTTTTATAGGTAATTTGAACAATTCACGCTTCCATGGTCCTTATTATATGAAAAAGCCTGCTAAAAAAATTTTGAGATGGTTCTTAAGGGTATTGCTTGGTATTTTTGGCTTGTTTGCAATTCTTGTCATTGTTTTTTACCTCTTCAGGGGAAAGATAATTGAAAAAGCCATTAACTATGTGAATGACGCCCAGCCCGGCCAGGTCCATCTGGCCAATATCAATCTTCGTCCTTTCATGAATTTCCCGGATATCTCCCTCCAGCTTAAAGATTTGACCTATACCTGCGATAGTTCATCAACTGGAGAAATTGACAGTCTCCCCATCCTTCGAATGGAAGATGTTTATGTTTCTCTTAATATAGTAAAACTTATCAGGGGAAAATATAAAGTGTCCTCAATAAGGCTGGGAGAGGGAGAGATCAACTATATCATTGGAGCCGATTCCGTTTCAAATATTGAAAAAGCACTTGGCTTCAGGTTTGGCGAAACAGATACAACCGAAACAGGGCTTAAGGACAGCTCCACCATTTCCCTGGATCTTAACAGCCTGCAGATAAGAAATCTTGACATCAATTATATTGATATTCCCGGGAAAACAAATACTGCGTTAAGGATCCTTGGACTGGAAAGCAGGTTTTCTTATTACCCCGATACGATCACTGCAGCATTGATGCTCCAGATGGAGGTAAAAACTGCCCGCTTTGACGACATCGTTTTGGACAGACCGAGAACGGTTTCTTTCAGCAGTTCCCTCATATTCGACCAGCTCGATCAAAAAATCATCCTGGACCGGACCATGCTCGATCTGAAGGATGCCCTGCTTGAGGCCGATGGAGAAATATCAATCGCTGAACGCAACCTGGAACTGAATTTTTCTGCAAAGAATTCCGGGATAGAATTGTTGAATTTTCTGCTCAGTGGTGTGCTTGACCTGGATGTGATTGAGCAGATCGGTGAGGGTTATATCCAGTTCAGTGGTACAGCCAGCGGTTCCTTCGATAAACATGTCCCCCTGGTGGAATTGAATTTCAAAGCCTCCGATGTTGGCTTTCATATAAAAACCATCAACCAATCCATCACTGATATCGGCTTCGAGGGGTATGCCACAAATGGAACTGAAAAGGACCTCTCCGGATTGAAGGTCAGTGTGGATAATTTCCATGTTTCCTTCCCCGAAGGAAGCCTGGATGCAAATCTCAGATTTTCAATCCTGGTTTCACCGGAAGTCCTTTTCGATATCAACGGGGAGGCCGAACTTTCAGTCCTCGAACAGATCCTCAAAACCGAAGCGGTGAAAAATATGAAGGGCAGTCTGAAATTCGACGGGCATATTGATGGAAAGATAAACAGGGAAACCGGAGGATTTTTAGAGGATGCAGGAGCCCTGAGGGTTGGATTGAATGATGTAAGCTTTTCCCTCCCTGGTAATGAAATACAGAATCTTAGCGGAGAATTATTCGTTCAGGAAAAAAGCATCGGGTTCACCAATATGGTGATGCTTATTTATAGCAATGAGCTGCATATTGACGGAGTAGTGTATAATCTTCTTAACTATTTCATAGGTTTCGGATATGATCAGGGTCTTTTGATCACACTCTCTGCAAATGAGTTGTATCCTGAAAAACTCACAGGTGACACCTTGTTTTCAGAATCAGTCAAAGACCTTTCATTCCAGCTTGGCATAAGAACAACTGCGGCAGAGCTTGAGCAGGCGCTGGACGAAAATAAAATGCCTGAAATGAATATCAATCTTAAACATTTCAAGGCAAAATTTCCCGGTATTGCTAATATTTCTGATTTGGCATTCCTGCTCCGTGTTGATGAAAACGACATTCATCTGTCAAAACTGGAAGGCAACATTGGTGAAACAACAATGAACCTTGACCTTCAGGTAAGTAACTATTCAGCATTTCTAAAAAAGGACAGCCTTGCAAATGTAGGAGTTTCATTCAGCATAGGATCAAGACTTATAAACCTGCAGGACCTGCTCACAATTAATAATGAATTTCTGATTCTTCCACAATCATTTATTAGCGAGAAGATGGTGGATTTCCGGTTTAATGGAAAAGTTGAAACAACAGTAGGAGAACTATTGAATAAGAAGGATTTACCGAATTTTACATTCACAAGCAATGAACTCAGGTGGAATTTCAGGGAATATCCCCTTTACATCAGTAATTTTATCATCGACCTGGAAACCAGGGACAGTTTGATCATTTTAAATAAATTCCAGGGCAAAGTGGGCCGAAGTAATTTCGCTTTGCAAGCTTCTGTTGCAAACCTGCTCGATACTTCAAGGGTACTTGCCGGTAGGGTTGAACTTCAGTCCGGACTTCTCGATCTGAATGAAATAATGAACTATGAGCTGTTTGCTGGTCAACAATCTGCGTCCAGCAATGGTGATATCAAAACGGACTCCATGGGACCTCCCGGACTGGATCAGCTTAAGCTGCCGGATCTTGATCTGAATATTGACATAAAGGAATTAAGGTATGCCGGGAATACGCTGTTTAACCTTAAAGGAGATATGCGGGTGAAACCTTATAAGATCTTCTATTTTGATAAATTCTCGGTTCAGACAGAGACAGGCGGGGCTTTCTTTTTAGACGGACAGTTCAATATATCTGATCCTGAATTGTATATGCTAAGTGCCAGCATCGAGATAGACACGGTAAATGTTGGCGATTTTGACCTTCAGGTCACAATGGGGGATACGGTCTATTCACTTGAAGACAATTTCAATGGAATTCTCAGTGCAAAGGGCATCGCTGAATTCTACCTGAATCCTGACATGTCGGTGAATATCGATTACAGTACAGCAATTTTTAGTGTCAGTCTTGTCGACGGGAGGGTAAGGAACTTTACTCCGCTTCATGCACTTGCAAAATTTACCGGGAACAAGGACCTGGACAACGTTAAATTCGGATTGTTGAAGAACAGCTTTACACTGATCAGCGGAGCTGTACAGATCCCGCTGATGAGCATTGAGTCTAACCTTGGACTGATCCTTCTCGAAGGAGAACAAAAGCTTGATGGTGATTTCCTCTATCTTGCAAGAGTCCCCGTTAAACTGATAAGAGGAACAGCCTGGAACGTCCTCTCCAACCAGCAAAGGAAAGAAGCTGAAGAGACCGAAGTCCAGCAAATGCAGGCACAAAAATTCCTGCTATTAACAATATCAGGGAAAAATGGACAGGAAGAAGTGAAGATGGGTGATAAGCGGGAGAAGTACGAATAAACCTCCATCTAAGGGGTTTATCGATAAAAGTTGTTCACTTCTTCGACATATTTATTGAATTTTCGTCGGTCTTTATTTATTAAGGGTATATCTATTACCTCGTTTTCAATATAAAGTCTGAAAGTTACCTTGCCCGCCATCGAAATTTCTTTCAGTAAATCATATTGTGGATTAAACCTCAACTGCATCAATTGATATGTATCATGACTGCTGGAAGTTGAATAGGTGGTAATTGTTGTTACTTTTGGCTCCTCCTCATCATCCGGATCATCGACAGTGGAACTTGAAGTTTCGGACGTGCTTGAGGAATTGCCTTCCTGGTACATTTTCACCACTTTATTGTCGGCCTCCAGGCGGCTTATTCTATTGTCTGTGGATATGTAAAGCGTTGGCTCGATCTCGTAAGCCCTTACGCCAGTGCTAAGTTTTATATCCAGGTAAAATACAGTCTCCTGCTTGTCTGTATATGCAAAATAATGTTTGAAGCTTATAAAGTAATCGGGTGAATTGTTAAGGCCAGTCCTTTTTTCGTCAGAATATCCTTTGAGGCTCTGGTTAAGTTTTACAGTTGTTTTTACCTTATAAGGGTCATTATCAACATAAATTCTGTTCGTTGAAGTGCAGGAGCTAAGAAAAAGGAACAGAAGGACAGATGGAAATATATATTTTTTCATTTACAGGGGTTTTAGATTTCCTTAAGCAGAAACAAAAAACGTACCATATGTGTGGCCGGCAAGACCCGTATTATCATCCGTCACAGCTTATTTCCGGACTGGCTTTCCTAAACAATTTATCAACAAGACTTTGATTTCTCCCTGTTTATGTTGATACTTGTAGCTTGGCTTCTGACGACCCATTTTTTTCGATGAAAAATTATTTTTTTGCTCTCGGTTATATCCCCCACAGGTTATGGGGAAGCATATTGATCGCCCAGCTACTGGAGAAAGATGAACTGTCATTGTACTATGTTACGGGAGAAATTATTTTGAAGAACGAAAACTCCCTTTCCTACCAGAGGCTCACCCCAATGCAAAAAGAGGTTGTTAATATTATCGATGAATACAACGATAAAACGCTGCACCGGATTTTCTCTAAAAAAAAGAACGTAAAGGAATTTCAGGATACTGTAGACAAGGAAACCATAAAAAATCATATCCGGCCCTACATTGAAAAACGTTTGTACCTGGCATTCCAGATCGCCTTACAAAATAATTTCAAAGTATTCCTGAAAGAAAAGTCAAGCCAGAATATCTTCACCGACGATTTCCTGGCGATTGTTCGTAAACCTGTTCAGCCTTTTTTCAGTTTTCAAAGATCGGAAGAGAGCACAAGCTATAAATTGTCGATCCTTAATGGCAAAACCGCGGTTGAACTGATCAATGACAGGGCAGAAGTTATTTCAAACTTTCCCGCCGCAGTTCTCCTTGAAAAGGAAGTTTACTTCGTGGAAAACATAGAGGCAATGAAACTTACCCCCTTCTTTAACAAAGAGCAGGTATTCATTCAAAAGGTGTCTGAAGCAAAATATTTTTCTTCTTTTGTTGCCAACACTCTAAGGGAACATGATGCTGTTGAAAATATAGGTTTTGATGTTAAGGATATTCCTTCTGAACGATCCGTTACCCTTACCCTTGAGATCGGGATCAGCCAGGAACCTGTCTGGATTGTCTCACTTCATTATAACAACTTTACGATTAACCCCTTCATAAAACAGAAACGCTTCGTGAACTTCTATAACAGGAAGGACCAGTTTTTCTTTGAACGATTCAGCAGGGATGAAGAATGGGAAGAGGCAATACAGGTTGCCCTGGAGGAAACAGGTCTCAAAAGCAGGGATAATACCATTTATACTTTAAGGAAATGGTTGAGTAATGATTCCCAGGATAAAGTATTTGAGGCAGTTAAGTTTACAAATGACAACTATGAATTTCTGCAGGAGAGTGGATTTAAAATCATTCAGCGCCTGGATAAAGAGTATTGTTTGACGGGAATGGAACTGTCACTCGAGTCGAGTGAGAGAGAGGACTGGTTCGATATACTCGCCATTGTAAAATTCGGGGAATTTACGCTTCCGTTTATTAAGTTAAGGAATCATATCCTGAAAGGCGATCGACTTTTTATTTTGCCTGACGGAACCTATGCGGTTATTCCGGAGGAATGGTTTGCCAGGTATAAACCTGTTTTTGAATTCGGCCAGGTAGAAGGAGAAACACTGCGTATCCATAAGCAGCATTTCTCCCAGGTCGATGAGGCTCTGAGGAAAAAGCATGCGAGTACCATAAATAACCTGGAAAAACTGAACAGAACGACTTCTTTACCGGAAATTAAGGTTCCTGCAGGCCTAAAGGCGGGTTTGAGAACCTACCAGTTCGAAGGCGTTGCATGGCTTTATTTGTTACAGGAAAACGGATTTGGGGGTTGCCTGGCGGATGATATGGGATTGGGTAAGACTCTCCAGGCAATTGCAATATTGCAGATGAACAAGGAGATAAATGCCTCCAGGACCCATGAAGACACACCTGATATCGGGCAACTTTCCCTGTTTCATTCAGCAGCGGAAAATACAACGCTTACAACACTTGTAGTTGTCCCGGCGTCGCTTATTCAGAACTGGGAAAATGAAATAAACCGCTTTGCTCCTGCACTAAAAGTTCTTTCCCACACAGGTACGAACCGCAAAAGAATTTCCACTGATTTCAAATATTTTGACGTGATCATTTCCAGTTATCATACGGTAAGGCAGGATATCGATTTTTTAAGGGAATACCCCTTTCACTATGTGATCCTGGATGAAAGCCAGATGATCAAGAATCCTCATTCCAAGCTCTACCGGTCGATGATCGAATTGCAGGCAAGCCATAAGCTGGTGCTTACCGGAACTCCCATTGAAAATTCGCTTACAGACCTTTGGTCACAGATCAATTTTGTAAACGAAGGCTTGCTGGGCAGCCTGAATTTTTTCAAGAGACAGTTTGTAAAAACGATCGAGAAAAAGAAGAACAAGGACCAGGAACAGCGATTGAAGGAATTGATCAATCCATTTATTCTCCGAAGAACAAAGGAAGAAGTTGCGAAGGAACTTCCGCCCCTGCATGAGCAGTTCAGGTTCTGCAATATGACCGATGAGCAGAAACGGCTCTACGAGGAAGAGAAATCAACTGTAAGGAACAATCTGCTCGAAAACCTTGAGGAGATCGGGCTGGAAAGGTCCGCACTGATGGTGCTTAAGGCGCTTACACGACTGAGGCAGATATCCAACCATCCGCTGATGGTTGAGGAGAACTATGATGCAGGATCAGGGAAATATGACGAAGTAATCAGGAACATTGAAAGTGTTGTCACAGAAAATCATAAGGTACTTGTATTCTCCTCCTTTGTAAAACACCTGGATCTGTACGGGAAGGACCTGGATAATTCAGGCTGGAAATATGCCAGGCTCACCGGCTCAACAATCAACCGCCAGGCAGAGGTCGACAAGTTCCAGGAGGATCCGGATTGCCGCATCTTTCTCATATCACTTAAAGCAGGTGGTGTAGGACTGAACCTTACAGCGGCAGACTATGTATTCATCCTTGACCCCTGGTGGAACCCCGCAGCAGAAATGCAGGCCCTGAACAGGGCCCACCGGATCGGGCAGGATAAAAGCGTCTTCGTTTACAGGTTTATTTCAAACAATACAGTTGAAGAAAAGATACTCCGACTCCAGGAAAGGAAATCGGAACTGGCAAAGACTTTTGTTACATCAAACAATCCGCTTCGGAATATGAAAAAAGAGGAGATCCTGGATCTTTTCAGTTAAAGCGGTTCAACAATTCAACAGTTCAAAATTTTCGATGCTCGGCATCCCCTGGCATTCGTCTGACTTCACTCAATAAGCCGGCACCTGGCTTAACAAACTGTTTGCAGGATATAGCTTCAGCGAATGCCTGACCGGGCTTTTCTATACAAAAGAGTCCACTTTCCGGTAAGCTTCGATCAGGGCCTTTTCACCTTCAGCCCCGTCTTTTGAATTCCCATGTTCCATCCCCACAATCCCGGTATAGCCTTTTTCATGGATGTGTTTAAATACATTGAGATAGTTGATCTCTCCCGTTGTAGGCTCTTTTCTTCCCGGGTTGTCGCCGCACTGGAAATAACCGATCTCTGTATAGGCCAGGTCGATATTGGGGATCAGGTTCCCTTCGTGGATCTGTTGGTGGTAGATATCGAAAAGTATTTTACAAGAGGGACTATTTACAGCCCTGCAAATTTCAAAAGCCTGTCCGGCCTTGTTCAGGAAAAGGCCTGGATGGTCCCTGAAATTGAGGGGCTCCAGTACCATGCTCAGCTCGTGCGGCTCAAGAATCTCCGAGGCACGGCGAAGTGCTTCAACAACGTACGCAGTCTGGTATCCCATATCCTGACGCGGATCAATATGGCCCGGAACAACAGTCATCCATTTTGCATTTACGCGTTTGGCGACTTCAACAGATTCCTTTATCTCCCGAAGGAATTCCTTCAGCTGGTCTTCATCGCCGCTTGCAAGGCCGGGCTTATTCCAGTAAATTGTATGTGCAACAAAAACACCCATTTCAAGACCAAGATTTGCCATTTTTGAGGCGATCTTCTCCTGCGTGGCAGCATCATTTCCCTTCATTCCATTGTCTTCAAAGGCCCGGAAACCCTGGTCTGAAATAAACTGTAACTGGTCGAGCTTGTCTTCTCCTGCCAGGTTCCTGAACATCCCGAAATGCGGGGCATATTTCAGGTTGAAGGTTCCCTTTTTTGTGCCCTGCGTGGAGTCTGTCAAATGGTTTGCACCAATGACCGGTACCACAGAAGCTGCGGCAGCTGCGCTTGCTGCACCACGAATGAAATCTCGTCTTTTCATGAATTGTTACGAATTGCTTAGTGGGATTAAAAATAAGGAAAAAATGGAAAGAAAAAACAGGGGAGGGGTTGAATAGTGGATAGACGAATGGATGGAGGAATGGAGGAATGGAATAATGGAAGGATGGAGCGGGGCGGATCAACGAAATCTTTCGATCCGCAATATGTGCGGATAAAATCCCGGCAGGCAGCCTGCTCCTTAGTCTTAAGCTTAGCTTAGGTCAATTTTTTTTACCTTTGACCTATGAAAGACCAGCTCCTCAAAGAGATCA
>CAYSAH010000030.1:0-9292 GCA_964428945.1 uncultured Bacteroidaceae bacterium
GTTTCTTTGTCCGACAGACAGGCTATCCTCGCCCTGGAAAACTATGGACTGAAACTTGGGCAGATCAGTTACAGGCCCGATTTTGCTGTAAATAGTGTATTACAACAAAACTACAATGGCTCCGTTATTAAAGAAGGTACGATGATCGAGAAAGGCGCAGCGATCGACCTTGTACTGGGGATGGGGCTTAGTAATGAAACCACAAATGTTCCTGACCTGCAGGGCTTGGATCTGGCAAGCGCAAAAGCAGCGATATCATCGCGGTTCTTAAATTTTGGGCTGGCCACATATGATGCCTCAGTAAAAAGTCAGGAAGATAGCAGTATGGCATGGGTGTACAGGCAAAATCCTGATTATGATGGTGTTCTAAGAATAAAAAAAGGAATGGAAATATTTGTATGGCTCACTGTCGATTCTACACTGCTACCGGTTGCCGATACGATCTTTTCTGAATAAAATACGGATGATTGGTATGAGCTTATTTTCAAAAACAGGATTGCTGGCTTTCATTCTTGCAGCTTCATGCTATCTTGCTGCTGCACAGGAATTCATCCTGCCACTTGGAAATAATCCCATGCTGCAGGATCAGCAGGATAAAAATTCAAAAAAAAGGCTTGCCTCGGTTTTATTGGAACTTCCGCTTACAGATGATTTCTCTGGAAATTCACCTTATCCTGATCCCAATATCTGGTCGGATAACCTGGCATTCATCAACAATGGTTTCGCAATTGATCCTCCATCAATAGGTGTGGCAACGCTTGATGCCCTTAATGCTCAGGGAGCAGTGTATCCTTATGCGACAATCAGCCCTGAGACTTTCGAAGCCGATTTACTCTCTTCCCACCCTGTAAATATGAATTACCCGGCTTCTGACAGTATTTATCTAAGCTTTTTCTACCAGCCCCAGGGAAATGGGCTGGAACCCAGGCCCTACGATTCGCTTTGCCTCGACTTTTTTGATGTTGAAGATACACTTTGGATCAACGTATGGCGCATTCCCGGAGATACTTTGCACCCCTTCAAGCAGGTTTTAATCGGGATCAAGGATGACAGATTCCTGAAAGAGGGATTCAGGTTCAGGTTCAGGAACAGGGCAAGCCTGCCTCAGAACGATGATTACAAGGACAAACGGGGGAACGTTGACCACTGGAATATTGATTATGTCCGACTCGACAGAAACAGGAATATTTCTGATACGATCATCAGGGATGTCGCCTTCTCAAAGCAAATTCCTTCAATTCTGAAAAATTATGAATCAATTCCATGGGAGCATTTTGAGATAGGTTACAATACAATATACCTTCCTTATGTCACAATGATTTATTTCAATAACGACAGTGCCACCCGGAATGTCACCCGTAGCCTTGAGGTATATGATGAAGTGTGGGGTGAATCATTTGACCCTAAAAACTCTTCCGCCCAGGATATCTTTCCCGGAACTTCAGTATCTTTTAACAATACCAATATCTATCCCTTCAAATTCAACAGGGGAGACACTGCAAGCTACAATATTAAAGCCTGGCTCCGGACAGATGTTTTTGATAACAAATCGAATGACACTTTATCAAGGATACAGGTATTTAAAGACTATTTTGCATACGATGATGGTAGCGCCGAAAGAGCTTAAGGATTGCGAGGACAGGGTACCAACAACAGCCTTATCGCTGTAAGGTTCAACAGCTTCATAGCTGATGAACTCGGAGGTGTTGATATCTACTTCACCCAGTTAAAGGATTCCCTGAATCTCATCTATTACTATAAGTTCATGGTTTGGGATGATATTGAAGGGATGCCGGGCAACCTGATCTATGAAGATGTGATCGATCACACTGCCTTGTACTCAAACACCATAAATAAATACAAAAGCAATTGGTTCCGGTTAATGGAACATTTTATGTCGGACTTCTGCAATACAATCAATACATGCTTAATATTGGTATGGATATCAATAAACCAGCAAACGGTAATATTTTGTATAATCTTGGAAGCGAATGGCTCGTATCCGCTGCTCCGGGAAACCTTATGCTAAGGCCCTTTGTTCAACGCAGTTACTCCTCAAGCAAAACCTTGATACAAGAGCCCTCCTCTGTACGCGTTTGGCCAAATCCTGCAAATGAGTTCCTCCGACTGGAACTGCCGTTTGAAATTGAAGAAAATGATATTCAAATCGCTATATTCGATATTACAGGAAAAATGATCCGGTCAAGCGGAGGATTCCAACAGGAGATCTATACCGGGGATCTCCCTGAGGGTATTTACCTGCTGACTCTAAAATCGGAAACCCGGCTTTTTAGTACCGAAAGAATAATAATTCGCAGGTAAGCATGTCTGAAGATTCAAACGAAAACAATGAATTATTTGAGCATTTTCGGTTTGAGGCCGATAAGGGTCAGGCTCCTCTGCGAATTGACAAATACCTGAACAACAAACTGGAAGGAACATCCAGAAGCAGGATCCAGGCTGCCGCTGAAGCCGGGAGCATACTGGTGAACGGTGAGCCGGTAAAATCAAATTACAAGGTTAAGCCACAGGATGTAGTCACTATTGTTCTCCCAAATCCTCCAAGAAAACTTGAACTTATCCCCCAGGAAATTCCTCTGAATATTATTTACGAGGATGATGAATTGCTCGTGATCAATAAAGAACCCGGTATGGTCGTACATCCGGGACATGGCAATTATACAGGTACCATGGTTAATGCCCTGATGTACCATTTGAAGGACAATCCACTTTTCCGGAGTGGAGAAGAGCGACCGGGACTGGTTCACCGAATCGATAAAAATACTTCAGGTTTACTTGTCGTTGCGAAGACTGAGATTGCGATGTCGAACCTGGCAATGCAATTTTTCAGGAAGACAACAAAACGAACTTATAATGCCATAGTCTGGGGAGAACCTCCCGGTGAAGAAGGGACCATCACGGGTAATATCGGAAGGAATCCGAATGACCGGAAAAAAATGATGGTTTTTCCTGATGGCGACCAGGGAAAGCATGCCGTAACACATTATCGACTTCTCGAGAGGCTGGGTTATGTAAACCTGATGGAATGCAGGCTCGAAACCGGCCGGACGCATCAGATCAGGGTGCATTTCCAGTATATCAAGCATCCGCTCTTCAATGATAATGAGTACGGTGGTGACAAAATCCTCAGGGGTACAACCTTTTCAAAATACAGGCAATTTGTAAATAACTGTTTTGCTATCCTTCCAAGGCAAGCCCTGCATGCCCGTTCCCTCGGTTTTAAACATCCAAAAACCGGTAAAGAGATGCTTTTTGAATCTGAATTGCCCGATGATATGGTCCAGGTTATAGAAAAATGGAGGAACTATATCTCCGGCAGGGAGACAGAACAGGATTTTTAATTGAATTTCCTCAAGCTTATCGATGAATTGATAAGTCGAATTTATTCTTTCATGGAAAGAGGATGCAATCGCCTCAAAAAGTAAATCAAATTATAACCAGACTTCTCTAAAAGATTGTACATTTATTTTAGGTTTGACCGTAAAATATATGGATATAGCAATATTAGCAGGGGGTGATTCTTCGGAGCATTCAATTTCAATAAAAAGTGGAATTGAAATTCAGAAATGGCTTTCCAATGCAGGATACAGCACTCACCTGGTGGTGCTTAAAGGACAAGAATGGTATATAAAAAATGGAAAAGACCGATTTCCTGTCGATAAAGCAGAATTCAGTTATAACAATGGTAAAAAAGCAATTAAATTCGATTATGCCTGGAATATCATTCATGGTACACCAGGCGAGAATGGATTGCTTACAGGATACCTTGAAATGTTAAAAATACCATTCAATTGTTCAGATCATCTGTCTTCGGCAATGACATTCAATAAATTTGTCGCCAAAAGCTATTTAAAACAGTTCGGGATCATGACTGCAGAAGCAGAATTGATACAGAGGAATAAGCCCTATAACCTCGAAGAGATCATTGAAAATGTTGGACTGCCCTGCTTCATTAAACCCAATAATGGCGGCTCCAGCTTCGGTACATCAAAAGTTACACAGGCAGAGAATATGAAATCTGCAATAGATAAGGCTTTCAGGGAAGATACTGAAGTGATCATTGAATCATTTGTTAAAGGCAGGGAGCTGACTTGTGGCTTGCTCAAAACAAAAAAGAGGGAAATGATATTTCCCCTCACAGAAATTATTTCTAAAAATGAATTCTTCGACTATGAGGCGAAATATGAAGGCTTGTCTGAGGAGATCACCCCTGCTAAAATCGAAGATGATATTGCCAGGCGATGCATGCAGTTGTCTTCTGAGATCTATGACCATCTAAGATGCAAGGGAATTGTAAGGGCTGATTTTATTGTCAGGGGAAACCAGATTTATTTCCTTGAGCTTAATTCAATACCGGGAATGTCGCAGGAAAGCATAGTGCCTCAGCAGATAAGAGCTGCAGGATTAAAGGTCGAGGAGGTGCTCCAGGAGATCATTGATGATACCATTGAATAGTTGGATACTTAATAGATCAACTTAATTGTTATCATACAACCCTCATCGAAAATTATTTTCAAACAAAAAGCTTCGGTTAATTCCTTTAAAAAGTTTTGCGCCTCTCTGCAAGAATTATTTTCTGCAGAAAGACGCAAAGATGATTTCAATTTAAGTAAAACTTTACCTCAATACCCCTGCATCCTGAGGTAAAAAAATCAATTTACAAACGATCTCTCACCCTTACTTCTTGTCAAATTGGAGGTCAAGTGAAACAAGCATTTCGTCGTTAATAAAATTATCTGTCAGGCTGGTGAAGATTTTCTTAGATTGGTAATTAACATTCCATTCTGTTCTGTCCAGTTTTATTTCACCAGTTTTTGCATATACATTGTTTCCTTCCACACTGATATGAGCCGGGAAAGAAATCTCCTTTTTGATCCCTTTGATAGTCAGATCACCTGTTACCATATGATTTGCACTGAAGCCATCCTGGGCTGACATCTGCTTTTTTACACTGGTGATATTGAAATAAGCCTCAGGGTACGTTTCTGTATGGAAGAAATCCTCTGAAAGCAGATGCCCTACAAGCTTTTTATTATATGTCTCATTCGTAAGATCTTCACAAACGATCGAATTCATATCAATGGTAAAGCTCCCACCTGTTATGATTGATCCGTCAGTATCTATCTTACCACTTACCACTTCAATAAATCCATAATGCTCGCCTCCCGGTTTCATGCCCTTCCAGTTTACCTTACTCTTTAAACTACTCAATTCAAATGCAGATCCTGCAGGGTTTTCTCCGGATAATTCAAATGACATTAATGTTAACGGGGCTAAAATTATTGACAGAATAATTGTCAACTTCGCAAATTTCTTTCTTATATTCTTCATTTTTGTTTATTTTAAAGTTTCAGTTTGTTAAACAAAAGACTATCGTGTTGGTTCAATTTTGGCGTATTTTTAACATTTTTCACAAATTTTAGGTAGATCTTAAAAATCACTATTTCATCTTTTGAAGATTAGTTAAAATCTTAATTTTTAGTAATTTTGGGGCACATACACCGCAGATGAAAAGATCCATAATAATTTTCTCCATCCTTTTACTGTTCCCGAAGTCCTGTTTTTATACAGACCTGGAAACATATAATGTTCAAATAGATTCCGATTATAATCCTGAAGTTGCCTTTATTTCGAATCTGGGTTTAAATGACAGTGTTATGAATACTGATAGTCTGCTCATTAAATATGAGATCAGTATTGATACCGGTAGATTATATTTCGCTGACCTTTACATTGGGAATTACCCCTTGTACCGTTCAGTTTTTGAAACCGACAGTTTTTGGATTGCCCCGGATTATGTTCTTATTCCTGGAGATTACGTACTTACACTTATTGCCTATTATAAAAGCTATTCAGGAAGCCTTGCTGATCTGATGGATGCTGAATTCATGGTTTCGGATACCAACTGGACCATAAAAATATATACTGATACGATACAATGAAAAAAATAGCTTCTTTCCTGTTGGTAATTATTCTGGCATTCCAGGCCCATGGTCAGTTTAAAGGATTATCCATTACAGGAGGCATCGGTACCTATAACCTTACAGATCTTGCAGATTACCAGGCTTTACTTGTAACCAGACTTCCTGTTGAAGTTACGCAATTCTCGGCTTTTCCTGTTTACACGAATGTCAGGATGAGCCTTTTCCAGGAAGGCCGGTCAGGACTTAAATACGGATTCACCTATGCATATTCAGCAACTGGTGCACATGCAAATTATACTGATTTTTCCGGTTCCCTGAACCTCAACCAAACGCTTTCAGCTTACCAGTTAGGATTAACCGCCAGCTACCCATTCCTTACATTCGATCTCCCTTCCAACAAGATCGATTTTTCATTGTACGGTGACCTGCGAATGGCGTATGTCAGGGACAAAGTGAACATAAATATTTCTACACTCTATTATTATGAAGATAATTCTGTAATTCTTAGTGTTGTTTCTCCCTTAACCGAGATCGGCCTGGAAGGAATGCTTCACCTTAAAAAAGTGTCTCTGGGTTTAGAAGGTGGATATCTTTATGATTTTGGAAGACAATTTAACTTTGGGGAACAAACTTCGTTAGCCCCAACTGTCTCCTTAGCCACTGCCAGGGATTTGAGATCTGAAATGTCGGGGTTCCGACTTGGGATTAAAATGATATTTATTTTTAATCAGCTCATTTCTGAAGAATAGATTTTACAAAATCTGAACTTTTCTCCTCAACTGATCTTTCGTCAATCCTTCCGAGAGCGTATATAAATGCACTTCCAATGATCGCTCCATTTGCGTACTCACATGCCCGATTAAAAGTATGATGATCAGATATTCCGAAACCAATAAGCCGCGGAATTTCAATCTTCATATCATTTATCCTTTTGAAATAATCTAGCTGGACTTCCTTAATTCCCTGCCGTGCTCCGGTAGTTGATGAATCTGCCACCATATACAGGAATCCTCCCTGCCCGGAAGCTTCAGCGATCTGAAGAATCCTCTCTTCCGAAGTTTGTGGAGTTATAAGCATCACAAATTTCAATTTTGCTTCTTCAATCATTTTACGATATTCCTTCTCAAAGATCTTTAATGGGAGGTCCGGAATGATCAGTCCGTCTATCCCGGTCTCTTTGCATTTTTTTATAAAATCAGGGAATCCAAACTGCAAAACAGGATTAAGGTAACCCATGAGCACCAAGGGGATAGAAACCGAATTCCTGATTTCCTTTAATTGCCTGAATAATAGAGGGATGTTCATTCCATTCCTGAGGGCTACCTGGCTACTGTTTTGGATCACCGGGCCGTCTGCCAGGGGGTCAGAGAAGGGCATACCGATCTCAACCATGTCTGCTCCACTTTCTTCCAGCTCCTTAATTATATTTACTGTATCATCCAGTTCAGGGAAACCGGCCGTTATGTAAATCGACAGGATTTGTTTTTGCTTTTCCCGGAATAATTGATCTATCCTGTTCATCTATTGCTTATTTATTTTCATTTTCTGCATTGCGGAAACATATGCTTCCATGTCCTTATCCCCTCTTCCTGAAATATTTACCACAACATTCTGATCCGCTTTCATTTCGATCCTTTCAAGTGCCGCCAGTGCATGTGCCGTTTCAAGTGCCGGAATAATACCTTCAAGTCTTGTGAGAAGAAAAGCCGCTTTCAACGCCTCATCATCTGTGACATTCACTACTGTTGCCCTGCCACTTCTGTTTAACCAGGCATGAATAGGTCCCACTCCGGGATAATCAAGGCCTGCACTTATAGAATATGGTTCGGTGATCTGACCATCAGCATCCTGCATCAGCAAGGTCTTGCTGCCATGTATGATCCCATCTCTGCCAAGCGTACTGGTGGCTGCCGATTCGCCGCTATCAATCCCCTTTCCTGCAGCTTCAGCAGATATCAGTTTAACGCGCAGGTCATCGAGGTAATGATAATAGGCACCGGCAGCGTTGCTTCCTCCTCCAACACACGCAACAAGCATATCTGGAAAGTCTCTCCCTGTCTTTTCCAACAGCTGCACCTTGATCTCTTCGCTAATTACAGATTGGAAACGTGTAACCATATCGGGATAAGGATGGGGACCCACAACGGAGCCTATAATATAATGCGTATCCACAGGATTATTTATCCAGTCGCGGATTGCTTCATTCGTTGCATCCTTCAGTGTTTTATTTCCACTGTGCACCGGCCTCACCTCCGCTCCAAGCATTTTCATTTTATGAACATTGGGAGCCTGCCTTTCCACGTCAAGAGCTCCCATATAAACAATGCATTCCAAACCAGCAAGTGCGCAAACTGTAGCAGTGGCAACTCCATGCTGGCCCGCCCCGGTCTCAGCTATAATTCTCGTTTTCCCCAGATGGCGCGCCATGATGATCTGGCCTACAGTGTTATTTATCTTGTGCGCCCCGGTATGGTTCAGGTCTTCCCTCTTAAGAAAAATATTTGTATGATAATGATCCGATAAGCGGCTTGCAAAATAAAGCGGGGTTGGCCTCCCGACATAATTTTTCAGGAGTCCGCGGAATTCCTTTTGAAATGAATCAGAAGAGATGATGCTGACATAATTTTTCTCGAGCTCCGTTACATTAGGATACAGCATTTCAGGAATAAATGCTCCTCCGTATGGACCATAAAATCCGTCCTCATCAACCTTGTACGATATTTTATTATTCATTTCTAAGATTTTTAATAAATGCAGACACAAGTTCGGGATCCTTTATCCCAGGGCTCGTCTCAAACCTACTGTTGATATCAACTGCATAAAAATTTTTATTTTCGATCTGTCTGAGCCTCCCCGTGTCTTCAGGTGAGATGCCCCCACTGAGAAAAAAATTCCTGGATGACCGAAGATCTGTCAATTTTGACCAGTCAAATTTCCTTCCGCTTCCGCCAAATGATTTTACAGGTGTATCAAACAGGAAGAAGTCGACGAAATTTTCGTACTTACCCAGGAGTGCCAGGTTGCTTACCTGATCTCCGGGGAACACCTTGATGACAGTTTTTCCTTGCAATTTCAGGGAATGGCATGTCTCAGGGGATTCCATTCCATGTAGCTGAATAATGTCAATACCATAGCGGCCCGTAAGATCGATCATCTTCCCGTAATATTCATTTACAAAAACTCCTGTTTTCCTTATTGCGTTCGGGACAATTGAAAAGATCAAAGGATCAGGGGCTTTACCAACATACCTCAGCGACTTCGGATAAAAAATAAAACCCAGGTAATCCGGTTCCAGTGCGCAGACAGACTCTACATTTGAGGCGTCGGTCATACCACAGATTTTAATT
>CAYSAH010000030.1:9302-16925 GCA_964428945.1 uncultured Bacteroidaceae bacterium
TGCTGCTCATTACTTTAAGTATTCAAAGCTTTTATAAACCCGGCAAGAGAACGTCCAGGATCATCGGTCTTCATAAATCTTTCACCCATCAGAAATCCTCTGAACCCTGCATTAAACAATAATTTAACATCTTCAGGATCCTGCAGCCCGCTTTCTGAGATCCTAAACGTTTCTGCCGGCATTTTTGGAAAAAGTTCCATGGATCGTTCTATATTCACCGAAAAATTATTCAGATCACGGTTATTTACCCCAACAAGTGCGATCCCCGGTATCCATTTATCCAGTTCCTCTTCCGAATGAACTTCAAGTAGTACAGACAGACCCAGGGAAAGAGCTGTCTCCGTCATTTCCCGGACTGTATATTTATCCAGGATAGAGGCAATAAGCAAGATAATATCTGCTCCATAAGCCTTTGCTTCATGCACCTGGTATGGGTCTATCATGAAATCTTTTCTAAGGAGGGGAAATCCTTCAACAATATTGCGGACATTCTCCAGGTCCTTGAAAGATCCTCCGAAGAAATCCCTGTCGGTGAGGATACTTGAGGCAGCTGCACCCCCATCCCTGTATGCTTTTACAACAGGTGCAGGACTTATAATTTCCGAAAGACTTCCTTTTGATGGCGATCTTCTTTTAAATTCAGCAATTATATTTGGTGAATCAAGTCTGAAATTAACAAGAGGATCAACAGGTGTTCTGGAGTAAAAAGGCTTCAACTTCAATTGGTCAAGCGGTTTTCTCGTCTTTCTCTTAAGCACCTCCATATATTTATGCTCAACAATAGTATCAAGGATCGTTTTCATTACTGAATTTCAATAAGTTTTTTAAATACTGTCCGGGCTTTTCCTGACTCCAGTGAAATCCTCGCGTTTTCTATTGCCGAATCAATGGATAAAGAGCCATTCATGGTCTGAAGCGCATATGCGGCATTGACGATAACAGCATTGTTCTGTGCACTTGTTCCGCGTCCTTCCAGTACATTTTTAAAAATCCTGGTAGCCTCTTCAACAGTTTCCCCTCCATAGATCTGGTCCGGTGTCAGTGTTTTGAATCCAATTTCCTCCGGGCTTATGGTACGTTCCCATTTCTCAGTATATGCCTTAAAGGGTGAGGTAAGGGAAATTTCGTCATATCCGTCGAGGGAATGTATGATTGTAAAATTCACGCCCGAATCCTGGTAAATATAATTATACAGGCGTGCAACATCAAGGCTGAAGACACCTACAAGCTGATTCCCGGGAGAGGATGGATTCACCATTGGACCGAGCATGTTAAAGAAGGTCTTCATCCTCAGGCTCCTCCTTACAGGTGCCACGTTCTTCATCGCCGGGTTGAAAAGAGGGGCATGAAGGAAACAAATCCCTGTTTTGTCAAGTTCACGCTTCAGTTTTTCAGAATCATTCGAAAAGCGGTATCCAAAATACTCCATAACATTTGAGGATCCACAGTTTGAAGAAACACTGTAGTTCCCGTGCTTGGAGACTTTTTCTCCCGCACCGGCAACAATAAAGGAGGTCAGAGTCGAAATATTGAAAGTACTTTTCCCGTCACCACCGGTGCCACAGACATCGATCGTATTAAACTCCGAAAGGTCGAGGGGTACGCAGAGATCAAGCAGTGCATCCCTGAATCCCGAGAGTTCCTCAACGGTAATATTCCTCATTAAATAGACCGATACGAAAGCGGCGATCTCAGGATCATTATATTTTCCCGAAGCAATATTGGTCAGCACTTCTTTAGCAAAATCCTTTGTAAGCGTTTTATGATCAAAAAGGTATGACAGGATCTCTTTCATGTGAATATATTTTCAAATAGTTACTTTCCATCTATCCAGTTCTTGATCATCATCCCACCATATTCGGTAAGGACTGATTCGGGGTGAAACTGAACCCCGCGGACATCAAAATCCCTGTGCCGCAATGCCATAATATCACCTCCGGCATTTCTTACTGTAACCTCCAGGCAATCCGGAAGCGTTTCCTCCTCAACGATCCATGAATGGTAGCGTCCTGCATCAAAGACCTCCGGTACTCCCTTAAAAAGGTATTCATCAGCGACTGTTTTTTGCATGCTGCTTGAAACACCATGATAAACAGTCGCCAGGTTTCTTATGCTTCCTCCGTATACCTCGGCGATTGACTGATGCCCGAGACACACCCCAAGGATACTTTTCACAGATCCGTATTTTGCTATTAAATCCTTCGTTATTCCTGCCTCATCCGGAATTCCCGGACCAGGGGATATTACAATCTTATCGAAAGCCACAACTTCTTCAAGGCCGATCTTATCATTTCTTGCCACTGTAACTTCCGTACCTTTTATGCGCTCTATGTATTGCACAAGATTATATGTGAATGAATCGTAATTATCAATTACCAGTATTTTCATTTTTCCCTGTATTATAGTTTCTTGGCCATTTCTATTGCAGACTTCAAAGCTGCAAGCTTATTCCCAACTTCCTTCAGTTCAGATTCCCTTTTTGATTCTGAAACTATTCCGGCCCCGGCCTGGTAGTAAAGCGTGTTGTTTTTTGACATAAACGACCTGATCATAATGGCATGGTTGATATCCCCGTTCAGCCTTATATTCCCAATGGTTCCACCGTAAAAGCCCCGACGCTTGCCTTCATACTTATCAATGAGTTCCATTGCTTTATATTTTGGAGCACCAGAGAGGGTCCCTGCAGGAAATGATTCCGCCATTATCCTAATCGTATTGGCACCTGGATGCAAAACCCCTGATACTTTTGATACCATATGTATCACATGGGAATAAAACTGTATTTCCCGGTATTTTTCAACGCTTACCTTTGATGTTGTGCGGCTAAGGTCATTCCTCGCAAGGTCGACCAGCATAATATGCTCGGCATTCTCCTTTTCATCATCAGCCAGTTTCCGGGCAAGCTCCTGGTCATCATCGTCATTTCCTGTGCGGCGAAAGGTTCCGGCGATCGGATTGATATATGCTTTCCCTCCAGTCACCTCTATCTGCGTTTCGGGCGAGGAACCAAAAAGCCTGAAATTACCGTAATCAAAGTAGAAAAGGTATGGAGACGGATTGATCGATCTTAAAGCACGGTAAACATTGAAATCATCTCCCCTGAAACCCTGCGAGAACTGGCGTGAAAGCACGATCTGGAAAACATCACCGCGGAAGCAATGCTCCTTTCCTTTATCCACGATATCCATGTATTCATTATCTGTGAGATTGGTAAGCTCATCACCAAGCGTTTTGAAATGATAGGTTGCCAGGTTACGATTCTGAATAAGGTCTTCGATGTATTCAATGGATGATTCTTCCCCGTCAACAAGGTTCTCAATTAACTGCAACTCGTTTTTCAGGTGGTTTATGGCAATGATGTACTTGTAAAATCCGTATTTGATCTCAGGTATAAGTTCGTCTTCCTTTTGCTCTGACTGGAATTTTATATCTTCAAAATACTGAACAGCATCATAGGAGGAGTAGCCGAATACACCATCGATCACCATGTCTTTCAATTCCTTTATCGGCTCGAAGGTATGAATGAATGCATCAAGCTTATGAATAGCGTCTGAACGGGACTTGAGCTTCTCCCTAATTTTTTCCCTTCCAGGAAGCTGAATGGATAAATTATCCTCCATTACCTCAAAATCAGCTATTGGCTGAAGGCAAAGAAATGAGTAGGAGTTCTGGTTACTATGATAGTCGGAACTCTCCAATAACAAGGAGTTTGGAAAGACATCCCTTATCTTCAGGAAAATACTTACCGGGGTAATAATATCGGCGAGAATTGTTTTTGAGACTGTGCTGATCTTTATTTTTTCCATGTTTAAACTGTTATAAAAAAATCAGGGCCTGCCTAACGGCAAGCCCTGATTTCTATTTTTTACAATGACTGGTCCGCTTCGGCTAAATATTATCGAAGTGCCACCACCAATTATTTTGAGTTCTGAATTTCATTCTCACTGCTTGAAGTCGTAAAATTAGAATATTTTTCAATAAAAAAACAAATAACAAAAATAAAAGTTCAAAACCGCCTATTTGAACCTTAGGCCCAGTTTCAGTTCCAGGAAATGTAGCCAGCTGTTCTCCTCAACATCAAGTTGTGGATGCCTTGCCATACTGTAATCAATTGTAATATAAGGCGTCAGAATGCTTTCATTTTTGAAGTTCGTACCAAAAGAGAACCTTGTGGTATGGCCAAACAACTGCCCTTCCCTGTTTTCGATAGATACCTGGTTGAGCAACAGTCCGTAACCCAGGTAGGGCTGGATAGTTTTCCCCCTGCCGATCATGTGCCTTACTGCCCATCCATAGTGAAGCATGCGTTGCCCCGGAGCACCTGCAGTAGCCGGGATCACTGTGTACCCGATGGGAACTGACAGGTATACAGGGTGTTTTGTTTCTGTATAGCCTGATAACTGCCAGGCATAATCGATTAATAATCCATATCCGTTAACTCCTCCACCCGGCACCAGGTCATTTGAAAGCATGTACCGGTATCCAAGTTCGAATGAAATCTGCTTGGGAGCTTTCACCAATTCCTGACCATGTAAGGTGAATGAACCAATAACGAAAACCATCAAAATAATTCTTGTCCTCATCTTGTATCATTTAAAATTTTTAATATTAAAGATTCCCCGCCATCATTTAAGGTTGAATCAATCATGAAAAAAACTTACTTTCGCAATTCACAATTTAAAACAACTCTCTTATGAGACTTATCCTCAGGAACGGTGGAATTTTTTTAGGTATCTGGATCATTGTAATGATCTTCTATGCCCTTGCAAATCGTGTGACAGATTTCGAATACCTATGGAAATTCACTACTCTTCCCGGATTAGTGCTTGCAAACATAGCAATAATTGGAACAATACTCCAAAAATATATCCCGGTAAAAAAGGGAATCAACTGGATCTTCCTGCTCTTCGCGGTGGCCCTGGACCAGGTTATCAAAGCCTACCTTTTCTCTTTGGAATGGCAGACAATCTCAAAACCTCTTATTGAGCCGGTTTTTTACCTCGAACCAACCCAGAACACCCTTGGTTCATACCTTTGGGTACTTCTCAATTTCAAGAAAGGTTCGCACCTGTTTAATATTATACTTTTTTCTGTTATCGGCCTTCTTTTTGTTGAAATATGGAGGTTCTACACCAGGCGTAAAAGGAATAGTTTCTGGATCAATGGATTTATCCATCTCTTTCTTGCCGGGCTCTTTGCAAATATCATCGATAATGCTTTCTGGGGAGGTTCGCTGGATTACATTACTATAAAACCTTTTTACACCTTTGATCTCAAGGACATGTATATCACCATGTGCGAGCTTTTCCTGGTTACAGAATTGATCGATAATAAATTGCTTAAAAGACTTTTCAAAATGCCTAAGGATGAGAGTAAGGCGCTGAACCAGGATTTCTTTAATTTTATAAAGGCTGATCTAATATTTTTATTCAGACGAGTATCAGGAAAAAATAAGGATCAGATCAATTAATTTTCCCTTAATTTTTCTGTCTCCCCGCTTATCGAACCAAAGGGTTCAGGCTCACCAGACCAAACTAAATATTTGAATTTGCCGGATAGGATGCCAGTATCTTTTCAACCTGTTCAGGCAATTCCTCTGCCCTGTCCTCTGGGGTTCTTCCTACCTCTCCAACAGCAGCGCCATGCCAGATATGCTTTTTGCCTGAGCTTTCAAAAATATCCACGGCAAGTGCCCTTTCCATAAAGTTGTAGGTTCCCGGATAAAAATAACCGTATGACCATTGCTTTGCCTCCCTGAAATACACAGTGACCTGAACTTTTAGATCAGCGCCTTCTTCCTGGTATTTAAGACCTTTCGCTTCGATTCCTCTCGCAAGTGAATTTCTGATTCTCTCAAGTTCAATCCCCGTGATGGTCTTCTTATTCCCTTCAGTCCAATCAAGAAAAGAATAGGTTTTATACTCTTCAAAAGCTGCAGTCGGATCAAGATCATGATATACCCTGAAACTGTTCCCACAACCTGATAAGAGGAATAATAACGGAACCAGGACGAATACTACTTTTTTCATTTCTTAAAATTTAAACCATATATAAAAAATGCAAAATCTATGCCATTGTGGTAAACCCTTGCCAGGTAGTATCCCATATTCCACCTGTGAAGAAAAGCCCGACATCACCTACACTAAAAATGAAGGATTTTACAGTTGTATTGAAAGCTCAGCACATTCAGGCTACAGGAAATATATAGTGGAGATCGAACAGGTTACAGGCCAGGATAATCTCTATATAATTGCCAATTTTCACAATACCGGCCATAATGAATTCCTGTATGACGAACTTTCAGATGACAGCCTGTATATCAGGAACCAGGTTATAAGTACTCTCATTGTTTCAGGAAAGGGAAGGATATACGATGGATTTAAAGAAATTGACCTGGTTTATGAAACAGATGATGGCGTTCCTGAGCTGGATTATTAATATGAGCGCTAAAGAAAGGATACCCCTGTCAGGGACTGGCTAAGCGTCCAGAGCTTCTCCTGAACATCCTTGCTTACTTTTTTCCTGTTTGGATAAGTGCGTTCGGGGTAACCTCTCATCCCTGAAAATCCCCTTGGACCATAATAACCACGATGAACGGCTTCCTCAGCAGTGGCAGCATAAAGTGTGGGAAGCGCCCCCATTTCTGCACTTTGGGCAACGATCCTGTTGGAAATTTTGCCAAGCTTTATAAATAATTTTCTACCCTCCATTTCCGGCCCCTTCTCTATCAGTGATGAATCTGCATATCCCGGGTGAGCAGCCAGTACTTTAATGCCAAGGCCCAGGTTGGAAACCCTGTCTGCCAGTTCATGTGTGAAATGAATATTTGCGAGTTTGCTCATCGCGTAGGCTTTCCACTTATTGTATCCCTTCTTCCAGTGGATATCTTCAAACCTTATCTCGCCAAGGTTATGTGCTGCACTGGATACATTTACTACGCGGGACCCCCCTGTTTTTCTAAGCAATTCAAACAACTGGCCGCTTAGGGCGAAATGCCCCAGGTGATTAACACCGAACTGCATTTCAAATCCTTCTTCAGTTTCCCTGTAGGGAATTGCCATTAATCCTGCATTATTGATCAGCAGATCAAGTCTCCTATATTCCGAAACAAATGTTTGCGAAAACCCCCTGACCGATTTTAAACTGGCAAGGTCAAGTTTCATTATCCTTAGCTTCGCTCCCGGAAGATCCTTCATGATTGCCTGCCGGGCTTCTCCGGCTTTTTCAATGTTTCTGCAAGCCATGATCACCTCGCAACCTTTAGCTGCGAGTCCCTTGCTGGTCCAGTATCCCAATCCGCTGTTAGCGCCGGTTACAATCGCTATTCTTCCTTCCTGCGACGGTATATCATCATATGTCCATTTACTCATCCTTCCAGATTTTATCCTCTTAACAATACAAAAATGTTAATGTTTCAAAATAAATCAATAAAAGAGATAGGGTAATTCCTTTATTGAGCATCTTAACTACGAAGGAGAACAAAATAATCCAAATAATAAAATATAAATCCAAGAACAATGAAACTCTTTAAAGAATCTTCGATCATGCTTGCACTGGCAGCCTTAATTACAATGCAGGTAAATGCTTCCATCGATATTTCAGGGGAAGAAGAAGTTGCTGATA
>CAYSAH010000031.1:0-16590 GCA_964428945.1 uncultured Bacteroidaceae bacterium
TTTAAGCGTTAAATGTTTTTGAATTGTTTGAACAAGATCCTCCCCAAATTTATCGATTTCAATGATCTTTCCCTTCGGATCTATGAGGAAATTGGCAGGGATCCTTTCGATCATGTACAAATTTACTACTATCGATTCCCAGCGATTCAGGTCGCTCAGGTGATACCAGTTGGGGTAAGTTTCTTTAATTGCACCCTTCCAGTTTTCCATATCATCATCAATAGATACCTGCAGAATGGTAAAATTGGAGCCTCCGTATTTTTTATAGCACTCACCCAGGAACCTGTTCTCATCCACAGAGGGTTTGCTCCAGGATGCCCAGACCTGAATCAGTACATATTTTCCCGCAAGATCAGAAAGCGCCATTTTTTCACCATCTATCCTGGCCATAACAAAATCAGGAGCCTTGTCTCCTACCTTTAATCCAGTGTCCTTTTGCTGGTTCCTTAATTGCAGAAGGGCAGCTGCCAGCTGACTATGCAGTGACCTCACTGCTTCATTCCCGGGAAAATTCCGGTAGAGCGCGGAGTCTGTAAACTGGTAGATCTCAAGGTCAGTCAATGGATGAAATACAGGTAAGCCAGGGCCATACTGGTTATACAAGGCAATTAGTATGGCCGGAGAATCTGGATGCTTCAGGATAAATTCCCTGGAATAAGTGTGAAATTCCCTTGTAATGGAATCAAACCTGGCATTTAGTCTCAGCTTTTTTTCTGCATAATCAACATCCCCCATAATCTGCTCTGATTCCATAGAAATATTTTGCAGCTGGTCAAGGATTGAACTGTGCGCTTCTGCAAGCTGCCTGACCAGTTCCGTGGCTTCCGAGCCTTCGATCGAATAGGGGTATATACCGTCTTTTGTACCTTTGATTTCTATCCTGTCTCCCGGACCTGCAATAATCGTAACATATCCCTGGTCGGTATACTTCAACGCATAAAAATTCAGACCATCACTTTTGAAGGACAGTGTGAACCTTCCTTTTACATCGCACCTTGCCGAATCAACTGGAACGAAAGCTGTGGCACCCATAAGGTCAATGCTTACCAGCTGGTCGCTTCCGTTCTCAATGATGCCCTCCACGACTACATCGCCGGGTCCGGTATCATCTTCTCTTTTGCTGTTGCCTGAATTGCATCCAAGAATGAAAAACAATAAGAATATGATCCACCTCGCGTTCATAATAATCAACTTTTGTGCACGAATTTATCACTTTATATCTAAAATATGTGATTGTATTCCTTATAACTAACGATAGCCCGGATATGATATATATTGGCCCATATTTTTACAATTTTTTTTTTCGCCTTTTCCTTTTTTTAAGCGGCTGTATTCATGAATTTTAGTCTTATCTTTGTTAATTAAAAATTACTGTAATATGGCTTTCCTTAAATTCGATAAAGCAGAACTCGTAAACCTTGAATATTCATTAGCAAGGGAAGCGCTCAGATCGAATCGTGCCGGCTCATTTGCCTCTACAACGATCGCTGGATGTAATACCAGGAAGTATCATGGTTTGTTGATTTGCCCCCTGGAAAATTTGGATGGTGAAAACCATGTGCTTCTATCAACTCTGGATATCACTGTAATCCAGCATGAAAAAGATTTCAACCTGGGTATTCATAAGTATGAAGGAGACCTTTATGTGCCTCGCGGCCATAAATATATCCGTGACTATGATGCTGAAAAGGGCTCAAAAATGACCTACAGGGTTGGCGGAGTGGTCTTAACCAGGGAAACCATGCTTGTGCAGAAAAAAGAACAGTCGCTTGTCAGGATTACACTTGAGGATGCGCATTCGGATACAAGCATACAATTAAGGCCCTTCCTGGCATTTCGCAATATCCACAAGTTAAGCAAAGCCAATCTTTACCTGAACAGGCATTATGACCAGGTGGAGAACGGGATCAAGCTGAGAATGTATGACGGCTACCCCGAGCTCAATATGCAGGTTTCAAAAAAGGTGGAATTTGTTCCTGTTCCCGACTGGTATTACAATGTTGAATATCTAGAAGAACAGAAAAGGGGATATGAATTTAAGGAAGACCTGTATGTTCCGGGTTATTTTGAAATACCCCTGAAGAAAGGGGAATCAGTGATCTTTTCCGCTTCGCTCGAAGAGGTTAAACCATCAGGTCTTGTGAAACAATTCAAGGCTGAAATGGATTTGCGGACTCCTGTTGACAGTTTTAAGAACTGCCTCGTTAATTCTGCGCAGCAATTTTTTGTTCGAAAAAACAATGGTACTGAGCTGCTTGCAGGATTTCCCTGGCATGGGGTACGGGGAAGGGATACATTTATTTCCCTTCCCGGGCTTACGATGACCACAGGCGATTACAAATCCGCCTTTGAAGTTATTGATACCATGACCGGCAGAATGAAGGATGGATTATTTCCTAACTATTCTAAACAGGGTCATGATTATTATAATTCCATCGACACTTCCCTCTGGTTCATATGGTCACTCCAACAGCTCGAAAAGCATGGAGCACCGGATGTCTGGAAAAAATACAAGGATGTGGTCCTGCAAATCATGGATGCATACTTTAGGGGAACACATTTTGGAATAAAAATGACCGAAAACGGACTGATCTCCGGAGGTGACGAACAGATTCCTCTGACATGGATGGATGCCATTGTAAATGGTCATGCTGTTACACTCAGGCAAGGCTATGCCGTTGAAGTAAATGCCCTGTGGTATAATGCAGTGGTGCAGGTAATGGCCTGGTCCGGTAAGGCTAGCAGGTTTTCCAAAGACTGGAAAGACCTTCCTGAAAGGATAAGGGATTCTTTTGTAAACGTATTCTGGATACCCGGGAAAAAGTACCTGGCTGATTATGCCAGGAACGGATACAGGGATGAATCGGTTCGCCCGAACCAGGTGATAGCTGCATCTCTGGATCATTCTCCCATTACCACTGAAATGAAAAAGAGTCTGCTGGATGTTGTGAAAAGCGAATTGCTCACAAGCAAGGGACTAAGAACCTTGTCGCCTAAGAACGAAGCTTATAAAGGATTTTATGAAGGAGACCAGGAGATGCGTGACCGTTCAGCGCACCAGGGCTCAGTTTATCCCTGGTTGCTGGAACATTTCGTGAGTGGCTACCTCTCCGTTCATAAACGCTCTGGTCTGATGCTTGCAAAGGAGATATATGCCGGTTTCGAGAAAGATATGACCTTTCACGGCATTGGAACAATTTCAGAGATATACGATGGAAATCCACCGTTCGATCCCAAAGGTGGAATTAGTTCTGCCGGTAGTGTGGCTTCTATATTGAGGATCGGTGAAATGATTGATAATTTTTCATAAAGAAATTCAGACCTTTAATATATGAAAGTACTAATGTTCGGGTGGGAATTTCCGCCACATATTTCCGGGGGACTTGGAACTGCCAGTTATGGCCTTACCCGCGGAATGTCCACCATCCGTGATCTGAATATCACTTTTGTTGTTCCAAAGGCCTACGGTGATGAGGACCAGAGCAAAATGCGTCTGATCGGTGCAGGAGATGTAAGCCTTGATAAGCGTCACATGAAATATGCAAATGTCCTGGGTCAGATCTCATATATTGAAGTCAATTCAAATCTTGTACCTTATCATTCACCTGAAGAGTATGAAAAGCTTGTAAACGTTGCTGAGAACAAGAACAAAAAACTTATTCATACAACGCTGGGCGGTAAACTGGTTTTCTCCGGAGGATACGGTCATAACCTGTATGAGGAAATTGCAAATTATGCTCTTGTCGCAGCCCAGATCGCTGAGGAGTATGAGCATGATATTATTCATGCACACGACTGGCTTACCTACCCGGCCGGGATCGCCGCAAAAAGCGTTTCAGGCAAACCCCTCGTAATTCATGTCCACGCTACCGACTTCGACCGTTCCGGTGGGAGTGTGAATCCGACAGTATTCGAGATAGAAAAGCGGGGAATGGATGCTGCTGATAAGATCATCGCAGTGAGTAATCTTACCAGGAATACGATCATTGAAAAATACAATATTGATCCTTCGAAGGTATTTACGGTATACAATGCTGTCGAACCACTGCCAAACCAGGAAAAGATCGCACTGAAAAGAGGAATAAATGATAAGGTGGTTACTTTCCTTGGAAGGGTAACACTGCAGAAGGGTCCTGAATATTTTGTCCAGGCCGCTGAAAAAGTCCTCAGAAAAATGGACAATGTCCGTTTTGTTATGGCAGGTAGCGGAGAATTACTTGAAAGGATGATCAACTGGGCAGCTTCACTGGGTATTGTTGACCGCTTTCATTTCACTGGTTTCCTGAAGGGGGACGATGTCTTCAGGATGTTCTCCATCAGCGATGTTTATGTTATGCCTTCAGTTTCTGAACCCTTTGGGATTTCACCCCTTGAAGCAATGCAATCCAATGTGCCCGTAATTATTTCCCATCAGTCGGGTGTCGCCGAGATCCTTAAATATGCAATTAAAACTGATTTCTGGGATGTGGATGCAATGGCCGATGCAATCTATGGCCTGCTTAACTATCCCTCCCTGTCCGAGATGTTCATAAAATATGGGAAGGAAGAAGTGGATAACATGAAATGGGAGAATTCCGCCAGAAGAGTCTACGCAATTTATAATGAAGCAGTAAATTAGATAAAAAGATATAATGAGAACGATTTGCTTATACTTTCAGGTCCACCAGCCATACAGGTTAAGGACTTACCGTTTCTTCGACATTGGAAATGATCATTATTATTATGATGATTATTCCAACGAAAGCATAATGAGAAAGGTGGCTGATAAGTGTTACCTCCCAAGCAACAGGATCATGCTTGATCTGATCAATAAGCACAAGGGTAAATTCAAGGTGGCGTTTTCACTCTCAGGGATTGCCATCGAGCAGTTCAGGCTGTATGCACCCGAAGTTCTTGACAGTTTTAAAGAGCTGGCAGCAACCGGTCATGTTGAGTTCCTCGCAGAGACCTATTCACATTCCCTGGCTTCGATGCGAAATAACGATGAATTTATCCAGCAGGTAACAGAGCACAGGAACCTCATTAAAGAGCTTTTCGGACAGGAACCTACGGTATTCAGGAATACCGAAATGGTCTATTCGGACCTGATCGGCCAGTCGGTTTTTAACATGGGATTTAAGACGATGCTTACAGAAGGTGCAAAACATGTGTTGGGATGGAAGAGCCCGAATTACCTGTATTGCAATGCACTTGAACCCAAGCTGAAGGTCCTGATGAAAAACTTCAAGCTAAGTGATGATATTGCTTTCCGTTTTTCGAATAAGGGTTGGTCAGATTACCCCCTCACAGCCGAAAAATATGCTGCATGGTTAAATGCCTTGCCAAAAGTGGAAGAGACAGTTAATCTGTTCATGGATTATGAAACTTTCGGGGAACATCAATGGGCTGAAACAGGGATCTTCGAATTCCTGAAGGCACTGCCGGGTGCTGTCTTGAAAAAAACAGATTTTACCTTTAGCACACCTTCAGAGGTTGCTGAAAAACTTCAGGTTATTTCCGCCGCACATGTGCCCAATCCAATTTCCTGGGCTGACGAGGAAAGGGATCTCTCAGCATGGCTTGGTAATGATCTTCAGAAAGAAGCCTTCCATAAACTCTATGACCTGAGGGATAAGGTCTATGAGAGCCATGACAAGGAACTGATGCAGGATTTCCGCTACCTGCAGGTAAGTGACCATTTTTACTACATGTCAACAAAGTTCTTTTCCGATGGTGAGGTACATTCGTATTTCAATCCTTATAAAACTCCTTATGAAGCATTCATAAATTATATGAATGTACTGAGTGATTTCAAAATAAGGGTGGATGCTGCAGTCGAATCACAGGGCGATAATGAAATATCAAGATTAAGCAAGATCATAAAGGAAAAGAATGACCAGATCTCTAAATATGAGAAAGAAATTGAGGCACTCAAGAAAAATATAAAACCTGTCCGACCTTCAGCAATAAGTTCCGGCAGTGCAAAAAAAACATCAGCTGTTACCCCAAAGAAAGCAGCCGGAACCCCAAAAAAAACTGCAACAGTAAAAACTACAGCAAAATCAATTGATAAAAAAGGATCTTCAGGGAAAACTAAAAAATAGTCCGGAGCCGGAGGATCTCTTATTGACCAACAGATATTAGTTCATTAGTCGTTTTTTTGTAACAATAAAATAAGATGGGTAAGAATATAGTTGCTCCAAACTACCTGTTCGAGGTGAGTTGGGAGGTGTGTAATAAAATGGGCGGAATACATACAGTTCTGTCAACCAAGGCAAAATCTGCAATTGCCAGTTTAAAGGATCATTACATGGTTATCGGGCCGGATGTATGGCGCGATAGCGGAAAACATCCCGAGTTCATAGAAAATAATTACCTGCTTTCCGACTGGAGGAAGGATGCAGCAGAGGAAGGGCTCATGGTTAGAATTGGAAAATGGAAAATTGAGGGTGAGCCAACTGCAATCCTTGTTGATTACACCACTTTTTTCAGCAGGAAGGACGAGATATTCAAGAATTTCTGGGAAGTCTACCGGCTTGATTCGATCAGTGGTCAGTGGGATTATATTGAACCGGTGCTTTTTGGTTATGCAACAGGGAAGATCATCGAAAGTTTTCTGAATTATTACGGACTGAAGAAAAAGAAGGTTGTGGCACATTTTCACGAATGGATGACTGCCGCAGGTTTGTTATACCTTAAAGAAAATCAGCCTCATGTTGGCACTGTTTTTACCACACACGCAACTGTGGTAGGAAGATCAATTGCCGGGAATTCTCAACCACTATACAGCATGCTGGAAAGCTATAACGGAGATGAGAAGGCACGGGAGTTGGGAGTTGTAGCGAAGCAATCCATTGAAAAAATTGCTGCCCACCAGGCAGATGCCTATACAACAGTGAGTGAGATCACCGCCAGGGAGTGTAAAAGCCTCCTGGGCAAACCTGTCGATATTATCACCCCAAATGGCTTCGACGACAGTTTTGTGCCCGATGAGCCGGAATACACTGAAAGGCGCAAAGAGGCCAGGAAACGTTTGCTCAAAGTTGCTTCCCTGGTAACGGGAGAAGAACTTCCCGCTGATTCACTGCTTATTGCCACCAGTGGCAGGTATGAATTCAGAAACAAGGGAATTGACCTGTTCATTGATGCCATCGGTACATTAAACCGAAATAAACAGTGCAGCAAGACCGCCGTAGCATTCATACTTATTCCGGCAAATCAGTTCGGCCCTCGCAAAGATATCCTTGAAGCATTGTGCGATCCTTCAAAAAAGCCTGAAGGAGACAGGTACCTTACCCATTACCTTCACTATTCTGAGTATGACCCGATCTTGCAGAGACTTATCTCTAACGGGGTTTATAATCAAGCCGGGGATCCTGTTAAAGTGATATTTGTACCATCCTACCTGAAAGCTGAGGACGGCATCTTTAACCTTAGCTATTACAACCTTCTTGTTGGATTTGACCTTACTGTATTTCCTTCATATTACGAGCCCTGGGGATATACCCCGCTTGAGAGCCTGGCCTTCAGTATCCCAACGGTAACCACTTCTCTTACCGGCTTCGGACTTTGGGTAAATGAGCAGGTTGAGGACAAAGGACTTGGTATTCATATTGTTCCCAGAACTGATGGAAATGACCTTGAAGTTGTGGAGGGGATCACAAAGGCAATATGTGAATTTGGAAAGCTAAATAATAAGGAGAGGGAGAAAGCAAGAAAGGATGCTTTCAGGATCAGCAGGGTTGCACTCTGGAAAAACCTTATTTCGAAATACTGGGAGGCATATGCACTTGCCCTTGAAAATGCAATTGATGCAGAAGTTGAATACCAGAGCCATGAAAGAGTAGTTCAATTGCCTGCAACACTTCAGCTGCTTACCGATGTTGTCCCGGTTTGGAGAAGGATGGTCGTTCAACAAAAAATTCCTCAGAAGCTTAAGTTTCTCGAGGAATTGGCACGTAATATCTGGTGGTCATGGACAAAGGAAGCAGTTGACCTGTTTAGTTCCATTGATCCTGTTCTGTGGGATGAGGTGGAAGAAAATCCGATTCTCCTGCTTGAAAGGATGACTTTTGAAAGCCTCCAGAGCCTTGAGAAAAGTAATGATTTCATGGACAAACTTGAAAAAGTTAAATCCATGTTTAACGCTTATATGGATGCCCCAAAACGGAATAACGAACCTTCAGTCTCATACTTTAGTATGGAATTTGGATTACACAATTCCCTGAAGATCTATTCCGGTGGACTTGGATTGCTTGCGGGAGATTATCTTAAGGAAGCCAGCGATTACAATTACGATATGGTCGGTGTTGGACTCCTTTACCGTTACGGATATTTTCGCCAGGTGATCACATCCAATGGCACACAGGTGGCAAATGATGATTACCAGGATTTTTCAAAGATTCCCGTGGCGCCTGTAAAGGATGAGGAAGGCAATTGGAAAACTGTGAACGTTGTATTACCCGGGCGTGCGCTTCATGCAAGGATTTGGAAAGCCCAGGTTGGACGCGTGCCCTTGTATCTTCTTGATGCTGACTTTGAGGATAACCGTCCGGCAGACAGGGTGGTGACACATAAATTATATGGAGGCGACCATGAAAACCGTTTCAAACAGGAGTTATTGCTGGGTATCGGGGGTGTTCGTGCCCTGCGCGAACTCGGGATCAATACGGATCTCTATCACCTGAACGAAGGTCATGCCGCCTTTACCGGCTTTGAAAGATTGAGAGAGTATATACAGGACCATATTATGACCTAACCCGAAGCCAGGGAAATTGTAAGGGCAACAGGGCTCTTTACCACACATACACCTGTACCTGCCGGTCACGACAGTTTCGATGAGAACATGATGCGGACCTACCTGAGCCATTATCCTGATCGTCTGACCATCGACTGGAACCGTATGATGAATCTTGGCAGGGAACACCACGATAATCCACAGGAAAAATTCTCAATGAGCGTACTTGCCGTGAACCTCTCCCAGGAGGTAAATGGAGTTAGTAAACTTCATGGCCAGGTAAGCAAGGAGATGTTTGCAACCATGTACAGGGGCTACATGGCAGAGGAAAACCATATAGGCTATGTAACCAACGGAGTCCATTTATCCACATGGCTTGCCGACAGCTGGAGATCGCTGTATCTTAAGGAATTCGGGGACAATTTCCTGGATCAGCAGGAGGACCGCAATCTGTGGAGCAGGATACACGAGGTTAGTGACGACAGGATCTGGAAAATTCGGAGCGAGGAAAGAAAGAAACTGATCAATTTCATAAGAACACGTCTTTCAGTCGCCTCTGCCAGGTTTATGGAAGATCCTAAACTGACCATAGAAATTGCAGATACCTTAGATGAAAAAACCCTTACAATTGGATTTGCGAGAAGATTTGCAACTTATAAAAGGGCCCACCTACTATTCGAAGACCTGGAAAGACTTGCCCAAATCGTGAATAATCCTGAATGGCCCATCCAGTTTATCTTTGCAGGAAAGGCCCATCCAAATGACATTCCCGGACAGGACCTTATCAAGAAGATCGTAGAGATTTCAAAATTGCCGCAATTCATTGGTAAAGTCATTTTCCTCCAGAATTATAATATTAACCTTGCGAAGAAATTGCTTCATGGGGTTGATATCTGGCTGAATACACCGACCCGGCCCCTGGAAGCATCCGGAACAAGTGGCGAAAAAGCGGTCATGAACGGCTGCCTGCACTTCAGCGTTCTCGACGGATGGTGGGCCGAAGGCTATAAGGAAAATGCCGGCTGGGCCCTCCCAATAGAGAGGACCTTTACCAACCAGGACCAACAGGATGAACTGGATGCTGAAAGGATTTATTCCCTGCTGGAAAATGATATTGCTCCTAAGTTTTACACCAGGAACAAGGAAGGAGTCCCGGAGGAATGGGTAAAAAATATTAAGAATTCCATAAGTGGTATTGCTCCTGAATTTACCATGAACAGGATGTTGAGAGACTATATTGACCGCTTCTACAGCAAATTGTATAAACGTTCAGGACAACTTAAAAAACATGATTATATCCTTACAAGGGCGATCTCCATTGAGAAAAAGGATATCATGGAGAAATGGAAGGGCATCAATGTGATTGAGTTAAATATACCGGATCCAGGAAAGGCAGAAATCAAAGTAGGAGAAGTCTTTTCAGGAAGCGTTAAACTTGAACTGAATGGCATCAAGTCCGATCATATCGGGGTTGAAATGGTCATGACTGAGGCTTCGGAAGAGAAAATTGCTCAGAAAATTATAAAAAAGGTCGAACTGGTGTGCAAAAAGCACGAAGGTTCAGTAGCAGAATATACCATAGACCACCAGATCGGGATATCCGGGCAGTTTGACATTGGCTTCAGGATTTTTCCGAAGATACAGCTCCTGCCGCACCGCATGGATCTGCCCCTGGTGAGGTGGATATAGGAGAGCAGGCACGAGGTGCAAGGCGCGAGGCTCAGGGCACGAGGTGCGAGGGGTGAGGATTCATTTACCAGTTTCACAAAATCAGGGGCTCAATGTTTTCAGAGTGGTATTCTGAGCCTGTCGAGGGACAGGTATCAGGTATTGATATTGGGCCTTCGGTGAAGCTGCAGCCAGCAAAGTTCGTTTCTGATTGACGGGTTACCGAATTACACGGCTTTCGGCTGAGATACCGCTCCTTCCGGATTGAAGAGTAAAGCTTTCGGATTGAGAGGAGCAGCAAGCTGCTTTTTTTACCGCAGAGTTTCACGGAGTCATACGCAGAGGTTCGCAGAGGGGCAGCAAGCTGCCTTTTAGGTTTAAGAGCGTTGCTCCGACTGAAATAAAACTCCTTCCGACTTGACTTGCGTTCCTTCCGACTTGTCCTGCCATATGAGGACTGCAATTTTTAATACTTATTATTGATATGGCATATCTGCTTGCCTTAGTAATTAAGATAATGCCGTTCCCCTGTCTGGGATGGAAAGACATGTGAGAAGGGCTGGAGAGAGCAGGGCTTGATCCGGGAACTCCTACCTCACCTTTGGAACCGGAACATTTTCAAGTACAAGCACGGTCCTAGCAGGAAGGTAGAGATCAAGCCGCTGTTTCAGGCCGAAAGACCGCTCAATGGTAGTCCTGTATACAGTATTCATATCCACGCGGTTAAATCCACCGAACCTGCTTTCATCCGATGACAAAGTACTTTTATATTTCCCCTGGTCAACGGCAAGCCCGTATCCCGTGTAAGAATTGCCCGGATGGAAATTAAAAACAAAAAGAAACAGGCCTCTTGTAAATGCTAATATCTTATCACCATCATCTGTTTTAACATGGTGGCAGGCTTTAGCTGTCAGCTCATTGTTTTTAACCAGGGCAATTGCTGCCTTATCGAAATCGTCGAGGAAATGATATTTAAGGTCTTTATTCTCCACCAGGGACCATTGTCTCCTTGCATGGTGGTATGACCAGTTGTTCCCCTCGCGGGGAAAATCTATCCACTCAGGGTGTCCGAATTCATTTCCCATGAAATTCAGGTAACCTCCGCCGGCAGTGGCCATGGTAAGAAGCCTGATCATTTTATGCAATGCGATCCCACGGTCGACAACCAGGTTCTGCGATGCCTTATCCATATGCCAATACATCTCCTTGTCGATGAGCCTGAAGATGATGGTCTTATCCCCAACGAGAGCCTGGTCGTGCGATTCAGCGTAACTTACCACATTTTCATCGGCCCTTTTCGATGTAAGCTGGTGGAAGAGCTCCGTCATGCTCCAGCCTTCATCCGGTCTTTCCTTGATGGTCTTTATCCAGTAATCGGGAACCCCCATGGCAAGCCGGTGGGTGAATCCCATTCCTCCCATTTCTATGGGTACAGCGATACCAGGGTACCCGCTCATGTCCTCTGCTATTGAGATCGCTCCGGGTCTTACTTCCTGGGCCAGTTTATTGGCAAGGGCAAGGTATACGATCGCATCCTCATCCTGGCCTCCGTCGAAATACATATCATAAGAGGAAAAATCCCTTCCAAGCCCATGGTCGTAATACAACATACTGGTTACTCCATCAAACCGAAATCCGTCGAAACGATATTCCTCCATCCAGAAATGGATGTTGGAAAGTAAAAAGTGCATCACCTCGTTTTTTCCGTAATCATAGCAGAGTGAATCCCATGCCACATGCTCCCTTCTTGCCCCGGCGTGGAAGAACTGGCCTGGATCTCCTGCATAGAGGCCGAGTCCTTCGAGAATATTTTTCACGGCATGCGAATGTACCACATCCATGATCACAGCGATCCCGTTCCTGTGAGCCTCGTCTATGAGTTCTTTCAGTTCTTCGGGTGTTCCAAAACGTGAACTTGCAGCAAAAAGACTTGACACATGGTAACCAAAGGAGCCATAGTATGGATGCTCCTGGATGGCCATCAACTGAAGCGTATTGTACCCGCCTTCCACAACCCTTGGAAGCACTTTTTCCCTGAATTCAGAATAGGTGCCGACTTTATATGCCTCGGTGCCCATTCCTGTATGTGCCTCATAAATGAAGGGTTGAAAATCCTTAAGGTCTGGAACCTTGCATTTCCATTGGTAAGGTTTTTCAGGCGACCATACCTGTGCGTTGAATATGGCTGTGGTTTCATCCTGCACTGTGCGATAGGCCCATGCCGGGATCCGCTCCCCGGATCCATTGCCCCAGCTTACCCTTAATTTATAGCGATCAAGGTGCCTGATCGAATCAATGGGAAGATTCAATTCCCAGTTTCCATTGCCGATTTGTGAAAAGGCATACGATTCATTGACTTTCCAGTTGTTGAAATCGCCGACCAGGTAAAGAGAGCTTGCACTTGGCATCCATTCCCTGATCACCCAACCTGAATCAGTCCTGTGAATTCCAAAATATATATTACAGGTTGAAAAGGCTGCAAGATTATTCCTGTTATTTGTGAGTATGGCTTCTTTATTCCTTATCAGATTGTACCTGTGCTCAATGGTTGAGGCATAGGGCGCTAACCATGGATCATTGTCAACTATTTTCATTTCATGCTGTTTGACTGAACTGATGGAAAGATACGAATTTTACTGCTGGAATAAGATTTCTGTATGCTGAATTGTTTTTGAAAACTTTGACAAGCTAAAATTGTTAAATTTGTGCCTCAGTTTAAAATTCAGGATGAAAGTATACGATATAAGCGAAATGCCTGTCATTGAAAATCCGGTTGCAACGATCGGGATATTCGACGGGGTGCATAAAGGTCATATCTACATCCTGAATTCACTTATCCGAAGGGCCAGGGAGACAGCAGGAAATTCGGTCGTCATAACCCTTTGGCCACATCCACGCATCGTACTGGACGATGATGTCTGGAATTTTAAGCTTCTGCATTCACAGGAGGAAAAGATCCATCATCTCGGCAAACTTGGGCTGGATTACTATATCACGATTCCCTTCAGCAAGGAACTGGCATCCCTGTCGGCCTGTGAGTTTGTCAATGAATACCTGGTTGATAAACTGCACGTTTCAAGGCTGATACTCGGGTATGACAATTCTTTCGGGCGTGACCGCCAGGGTAATCCGGGTGGATTGACTGCGTGTGCCGAAAAATCAGGGCTGATCGTTGAGAAACTGGATGAGTTTAAACTGGCTGAATTCAATATCAGTTCAACTTCTGCACGAAGTGCATTGCTGGATGGCGACCTTGAGAAAGCCAGGAACCTGCTGGATTATGATTACTATCTTGAAGGGAGGGTGATCACGGGAAACAGGCTGGGAAGGCAGCTTGGATTTCCAACAGCAAATATCCATCCTCAAAGCGCCTATAAACTTATTCCTAAGGATGGTGTTTATGCCGTTGATATAGAATATAATGAAACACTTTACCCTGCTATGCTGAATGTCGGGATAAGGCCAACAATCGACAGTGCCAACCCTGTGAAAACAATCGAAGCACATCTTTTTGACGTTGACATTGATCTTTATGACAGGGAAGTTGTTATACATTTTCGAAAAAGGGTCAGGGATGAGAAAAAATTCCCGAACCTGGAAGAATTAAAACATCAATTGGAGAAGGATCGAATTGAAATAAAGAAGTTTTTCTCCGGGAAATAGTTATTTTTGCATTGAAAATCAATTAATTATTATGGATACAGTAACGTACGTACAAACAATTCCTTACAAAGTAGCAGATATAAATCTGGCCGAATTTGGAAGAAAAGAGATCGAGATAGCAGAAAAGGAAATGCCCGGACTCATGTCAATCCGCAGGAAATATGCAAAGGAAAAACCATTGCATGGAGCCAGGATCATGGGTTCGCTGCATATGACCATACAGACCGCAGTTCTGATCGAAACGCTGCATGAACTCGGCGCAGATGTAAGATGGGCCAGTTGTAATATATTTTCCACCCAGGACCATGCAGCAGCTGCCATTGCAGCAGCAGGAATCCCTGTTTTTGCCTGGAAAGGGGAGACCCTTGAAGAGTATTGGTGGTGCACTGCCCAGGCGCTGAGTTTCCCGGGAGGTAAAGGACCGAACCTCATCGTCGATGACGGTGGTGATGCAACTTTGCTGATCCATAAAGGATATGCAGCCGAGAAAAATGCTTCAGTTCTTAATGTTAAAGCGGGAAGCAGGGAAGAGGAAGTGGTGCTCGCAACACTCAGGACGATCCTTGAAGAGGATCCGCAGAAGTGGCACAGGACCGTTGCTGAAATGAAAGGGGTTTCTGAGGAAACCACCACAGGTGTTCACAGGCTTTACCAAATGCTGGAGAGAAATGAACTTCTTTTCCCGGCGATAAATGTGAACGACTCGGTGACAAAATCCAAGTTCGATAACCTTTACGGCTGCCGTGAATCACTTGCTGATGGTATCAAACGGGCAACTGACGTCATGATCGCAGGTAAAGTTGTTGTTGTTGCTGGTTATGGTGATGTTGGAAAAGGATGTGCACACTCCATGAAATCCTATGGTGCCAGGGTAATTGTTACCGAGATCGATCCTATCTGCGCATTGCAGGCTGCCATGGAAGGCTTCCAGGTAACTACGATGGAAGAGGCTATCACAGAAGGCAATGTCTTTGTTACGACAACAGGAAATAAAGATATTATCACCACGGAACACATGGCAAAAATGAAGGACCAGGCCATTGTCTGTAACATCGGGCATTTTGACAATGAGATCCAGGTTGATAAACTGGGGAAAATAAAAGGCATTAAAAAGATCAATATCAAGCCACAGGTTGACAAGTATCTGTTTGAAGATGGCCATGCCATTTTCATGCTTGCCGAGGGCCGCCTGGTTAACCTTGGTTGTGCAACCGGGCATCCATCTTTTGTAATGAGCAATTCATTTTCAAACCAAACTCTTGCCCAGCTTGACCTTTGGAGGAATAAGTATGCGCTTGGTGTTTATATGCTGCCAAAGTACCTTGATGAAGAGGTGGCAAGACTGCACCTCGAGCAGCTCGGTGTTAAGCTTACAAAGCTAACTGAGGAGCAGGCGGCATACCTCGGCGTTCCAAAAGAAGGGCCGTTTAAGCCGGATCATTACAGATATTAATAGAAGGCACAAGGCACAAGGCGATACTCAAGGTGTGAGGAATCAGGTGTCAGAGACACAGCTTCAGGCACTTCAGGTATCAGGTTTCCGGGCAGATTGAGTACAGTCAGGACATCTGAATTTATTCGCAGTCCTTTGGACCCCTGCTGAGCTTGTTGAAATATATGCTTTGTTTCGCTTAAATTCTTTTCTGAAGCAATACCTCTGGTATTTTCTGTGGAACAAGCTTTCCCCTTAATCAGGGTACAGTTGGATCAGGAACTTAAAGCTTATGTGTATTGCATGATGTGATTCGATCTGTATGATCATCGCTGCCGGTTTCAGAGAAGTTCTGAATTGCGACAGCTGAATACTTTCAATAAAACAGGTTTTAGCAGGACCCTAACCCTTATGTGCAGAAAATGATGTGATTTAAAAGGAATCCTAATCTCTATAAAGCCCCGTTCACACCATGTATTGCATATAACTTTAGTTGTATACATGCAACAGATCCCCGTCCACCCTTGAAAAATATTCATGTAGCGGAAAGGTTGATGGTCCTTCGATAGGTTCTGCACCGGTGAGTAGCAGGTATTTTGATTTGCATTCGGGACAGGTAAATACGCCGTCGAAATCAGCATCAGGGTTCACTGCTTCAAGGTGTTCGGGGTACTGTGTACAGGTCCTGTCATACACATGAAAAATCGCGAAGTCTTCCCTGTAAACGATCAGTCCGTTAACACCCCCGTTGATCAATGTGGTTGAATTCAAAGCCGGGTTACCAAGTTCACTTACAATATTAAGGTGCAGGTCGACGCGTATATATGGAATCTGGTATCCCCCGGTATCGCACCTCGCAGAGATCAGGATAAGAGGAATTACAAACAGCCAGGGATTGATTCTTTTTATCATATTCTTGTATATGCAAAGATAGGGAACCGATGAACAAGTCAATTATTTTTTGTAATTTTAACTTCATTAAGCTTTAATTTATTGCACTGGTATGTTTGAGAAAATGGATTTTGATATAGGCACTTTGATTTATATCATCATTACGATCGTTGCGATCGCTGCCGGTGCATTCAGGAAGAAGAAGCCTGTTCCGAAGCCA
>CAYSAH010000032.1:0-16288 GCA_964428945.1 uncultured Bacteroidaceae bacterium
GTAACCCAAGGTATTTTTAATGGCCAAACTCAGGGAACCTGGTTTGCACTTGTGCTCCTATCGAAGAATACCTGGAAAATTAAGAGGGGCAACAGGCAATGCCTGTTACCCCAGATAAAGAAGGAAGCATTATAGAACCCCTAGGTCGTGATTCCCTGATCATCAATTTTCATCAGTCTTTTTAGACTTCAGGAACAGGAAGTTCTCACACACGATCTCAGTGCTGTAATGTTTATTTCCATCCTTATCATCCCAGTTACTGTTCTCGATTTTCCCTTCGATATACAAAGAGTCACCTTTTTTAACGAACTTCTGAACTACCCCTGCCTGCTTGTTCCAGACTTTTACCCGGTGCCACTGAGTCTTGGTGATCTCCTCCCCATTTTTGTCCTTGTAGGTCTCCGATGTGGCAAATGGGAAGCTGACCAGGAATACTTCTCCGTTCTTCTCATTACTTTTCGGCACTTCGCCGACATTACCCACTAGGGTAACTTTGTTAATTCCATACTTCATAATTTTAGTTTTTAAGGATTATGTACAGGTTAATGTGTTGAGGACAGGAAATATCGTGCTGGAATTGAACTTTTTTATGAAAAATTTAAATTGCCTCTCAACTCAGTGAAAGGTTAAGGCCTATAACCTCAATAAAATTAATGCTACCTGAATAATTTAAAATCGTTCTAAAACAGCACTTTCGTATTATTCAACATATCGGCTTTGCCGCTTTATTGTTTTCTTTCAGAGGAATTTACATTTTGAAAAATCAGACTGTTGGATGCAATTGAATTAAAAGCTCTTTGAAATGTTAAATAATTTGAAAAATATGCATGCTCTTTTTAACATTTCAATCCTATATTTGAACTTTATTGATAATTAATTCACAGACAAATAATCAAACCATGATGAAAACTGCTTCTAAATTTCTGTTGTTTATATTTTTTACAGCGGGACTCTTCTCCTGTGAAAAATATGTCATCAAACCCGAAGTTGTATTAGAGGTACACTTTGCTGCAGATATTCAACCCATTTTCGTGAGCCGGTGTTCCGGATGCCATCCTGGAACTGTTGAACCTGACTTTACTGATGGAAATGTCTACACTGCACTCACTACCTATGATGGTGGAGCTCTGTTAGACACTGAAACTCCTGAAAACAGTTACATTTTGACGAAAGTATCAGATGGTCACAGTTACAATGACGTATCTGCCGGACAAAAATCCAAGATCCTGAAGTGGATCGAAAATGGCGCACCAAACGATTAAAAATTCTACTAAATCCAAAAGACTATGAAACGTTTTCCAATAATTTTAGTTTTTACAGCGTTACTTTGCAATACTTCGGTTTTCGCACAGAGCGACTCTCCGGTTTATCCCCCGTTTGAAACGATAACGCTGATAGATAATCAAACCACGATGAATCCTTACAAAGGGTCCATTACGATTGATATTCAGCACAGGTTTGCTCCCATTGAATCCATAAGTGATATTTTTGGTATTTACGGCTCAGCAAACACAAGGATGGCTGTTGGCTATGGGCTTACCGACAGGATAATGCTTGGATTCGGAACAACCCGATCAAACAAGCTGCAGGACCTTGAATGGAAAGTGAGCCTGCTTCAGCAAACTGAATCAAACAAAATGCCGGTTTCTGTCAGCTATGTGGGCAATGCTGTTTTAGATGCAAGCGACGCAGAAAAGTTCGGCCCTCCGGCCGATTTTAAATTTGCACACAGAATGTCGTATATGAACCAGATCCTCGTCTCAAGGAAAATTGGAGAAAAGATCGGTGTACAGCTTGCTCCTACCTTCATTTGGCTGAATGCTGTTGAAGAAGGCTATAAAAATGCAAACTTCTCCGTTTATGGAGGTGTGCGTGCGCAGGTACTTGGATTCCATTCAATCATCCTGGAATACGATCAGCCTATCACCAAAGCAGAGAATGTAGACATTTACCCTAACCTTGCTCTTGGTGTTGAAATTGGAACAAGTACTCATTCCTTCAGGGTATTCGTATCAAATTATAATGCCCTGATTAAAAACTATAATGTGGTGTACAATACAAACAATCCGCTCGATCTGGATTTTCAGTTTGGATTTAATATATCAATCAGATTCTAAGTTTATGATATGAAAACCCTCACAATACTAAGTTTACTGCTTATCCTGGTAAACACAGGAACCCATGCTGCAGGACCACAAGACTCTCTTAAATTAAAACCTTCTTATTACGAAGTAAATCCGTATGTGGATGATAATGAAGCCTGCCTGAAATGCCACGGCGAAAGCAAATTCACCTTATATGATTCAATAAGTGGCAAAACCATGACGGAGCATATGTATTCGGACAGGCTTATTGACAGGGATTTGTTTTATTCAGCACAGCACAAATCTTTTAGTTGTACAGATTGTCATTCCTATGAATTTAATGAATTTCCTCATAAGGTGGCAACACGGGCTGAAGACCAGTTTCAATGTATGGACTGTCATGGTTATGACGAAACTTTCGCCCATTACCATTTTGAGGAGATCGAAACTGAATTTCTGGAAAGTAAACACAATATAGAAGGGTTTTCTTGCTGGAAATGTCACAATCCTCATTCGTACAAGGCTTTTATGAGGAATGCTAACGATATTGAAGAGGCTGTGTTATATGACAACAATATGTGCCTCAGATGCCATGCTGATTTTACCCGCTTCATGCTTCTTACTGACAGGGATGAGATAAATATCCTTGATAAACATGACTGGCTTCCAAACCAGGCTGCACATTTTAAAAATGTACGGTGCATCGAGTGCCATACACAGATAAATGATTCGATACTTATTGCCCATAAGATACTTCCGAAAGAGAACGCGGTTAAAAATTGTACTGAATGCCACTCACAGGATTCCAGGCTTTTACATTCTTTGTATAAATTTCAGAGTGAAAAGGAACGGCAGGTTGGATTGATCAACGGAGTAATTCTGAACAATTCGTTTGTTATAGGGGCGAATCAAAATGTATTCCTAAACTGGCTAAGTTTTATAATTCTGGGATTTATGATTATTGGAATAACGATACATATTATTCTGCGCATTAAAAGTTAAACCATGACAACAAATAAAATATATTTATATCCGATTATAATCAGGATCTGGCATGTTATCAATGCAGTTAATTTTTTATTATTGGTTCTTACTGGTATTTCTCTCCACTTCTCCGATCCGGCAAATGGGTTAATTCCATTCGCTGTCTCGGTTGCCATCCATAATACCTGTGCTATAATTATAACTTTTAACTATGGAATCTTCCTGCTTGGGAATCTTATTACAGGCAACGGAAGGTATTACAGGGGGTGGAAAACGGATATGAAGCATAACCTGAAACCTCAATTGCGCTATTATCTTTCTGGGATTTTCAAAAAAGAGAAACATCCCTTCCCCATTAACCATAGCCGCAAGTTCAATCCACTTCAAAAGCTCTCATATGTTCTGGTAATGTTTGTTGGTATGCCACTAATTATTATTTCAGGTTTAGGCCTGATGTTCCCTGATATTATGGTTATGAATGTTTTTGGGATCAGTGGAATGGCAATGACAGATTACCTGCACTATATCACCGGATTTGTGTTATCAATGTTCCTGTTGATTCATTTGTATACGTGCACTTTGGGTAGAAAACCCGGCACATTATTTAAAAGCATTATAAATGGCTATCATGAGGAGCATGAATGATCATAATATTTTCTGAAATAAAGAAAAAAATATGAAATTGCGTGAGAAATTAAAACTCACGTAAAAATGATCTGCAACTCTAAATCGCCCATGGGCATATTAAGAGCTTTATCCTTTTTATTACTCATCGTAGCCGGTTCCATCCTTTCGAATTTGTATTCGCAGTCGAATGAGGATTGCATGATGTGCCATGAAGATCCTGATCTGACTAAATTACGGAATGGGAGAACTGTTTCTCTTCATATTGATACCACTATTTTCCATGGAACCGTTCACCAAGGGGTTGAATGTATTCAATGTCATGTGGATGCCGACGATGAAGGATTTCCGCATCTCGAGAACCTGGAAGCAGTAAACTGCGGTCTTTGCCATACCCAGCAAATGGTCGACAACATAAGAGGTATTCATGGACAGTCCCTGCTTCTGAATGACCCGAATGCCCCAAGTTGCAAGGAATGTCACGGAAGCCACAAAGTACTGCACAATTCAGATCCAAATTCACTCACCTATAAAATGAATATCCCGTTCCTGTGCGGGAAATGCCACAAGGAAGGAGAACCTGTGTCAAGAAGAGAAAATATATCTGAACACAATATTATTGAGAATTATTCGCAGGGTATTCATGGTAAAGGGCTTTTTGAAGCCGGGTTGATTGTAACGGCCACATGCAATAACTGCCATGGGAACCACCTTATATTACCACATACAAGCGTAAATTCATCTGTATCCCCCGGTCGTATTGCAGGAACATGCATGCAGTGCCATATAAAAATTGAAGAAACTCATAAGAAGGTAATAAAGGGAGAATTGTGGGAAAAAGACCCATCGATTATTCCTTCCTGCTCTTCCTGTCACCCTCCGCATAAGGTAGATGTTCCGAAGATTCAGGCGAGGATATCGGATAATATATGCATGAAGTGCCACAATGATAAAGAAATTCACAAAATTGTGGATGATGAAAAAGTATCTCTTTTCCTTGATCCTTCAATTCTGCCGAATTCTGTTCATAAAAATATTCCCTGTGCCAAATGTCACACCGAGGTTGACGAACATCTTAAAAGGCCATGTGCCACAAATAAACCGGTGGATTGTTCTTCCTGCCATGCTGAAGTGTCCGATATGTATTTCACGAGCGGCCACGGTCAGGGATATTACGGAAAATCAAAGAATGCACCCTACTGCACCGATTGTCATGGGGACCATGATACCAAGTCACGATATGATGATACTTCCCCTGTTTACAGAACAGCGATACCTGAATTATGCGGTAAATGTCATAAAGAAGATGGAAAGGCCTCTATGTCAGCAGAATTAAAGGAAGTTAATGCCTTTGCCGATTACTCGTCAAGCGTTCATGGCCGGGGTCTCACCAGCAAAGGATTAACTGTAAGTGCTGTGTGTACAGACTGCCACACCACACACTTTGTTCTTAAGGAATCCGATGAGCGATCATCCGTCAACCCTTCCAATGTACAGGAAACATGCGGAAATTGCCATAAAGGCATCTATGAACAATACAAACTTAGTGATCATGCATTTAATAAGGATAATATATCTAATATCAAAGCAAAGGAATATCCTACCTGTGTAAAATGCCACAGTGCGCATGTGATTTCAGAAGTCGACCAGGATAAATTTATGAGTGAAGTAACCACCCAATGCGGATCCTGTCACGAAGAGACTGCAGAAACCTACATGGAAACCTATCATGGTAAAGCTTACCAGCTTGGATCTTACGAGTCTGCAAGGTGTTCTGATTGTCATGGTGCACATAACATATTGAAGGAAGAGAATCCAAAATCAATGATCAATGCAGCCAATATCGTTGCAACTTGTGGAGCCTGCCATGAAGGGGCAAATGACAAGTTTTCCGGTTATCTCAGCCATGCAAAACACAGCGATGATAAAAGGCTGAACTTTGCCTATCTCTTTATGACGATTCTTCTGCTGGGGGTATTTATATTCTTTGGTATTCATCTGCTTATGTGGCTGCCCAGATCTGTAGTCGAAGTGATCAAAAAAAGAAAAGCCAAGAAACTTGCACCCATGGAAGAAGGAAAAAAGGTCTACTTCAGGCGTTTTAACAGGAACCAGCGAATCACACACTTATTTGTGATCATTAGCTTCCTGACCCTTGCATTGACAGGTATGATGCTGAAATTTGCCCACATGGAATGGGCTAAGTTTTTAGCGAATATGATTGGAGGTGTTCGTACCGCAGGAATCCTGCATCGATTCGGAGCCATCATCACTTTTGGATATTTTTCATTTCACCTTTATAATCTGATAAAGTTGAAAAGAAAGAAGAGGCTTACACTTACAAAATTCATTTTTGGTAATGACTCATTATGGTTCAACGGGCAGGATATTAAAGACTTTATTGCTACTATAAAATGGTTTGTCGGCAGGGGGCCAAGACCAAAATACGGCAGATGGACCTACTGGGAAAAGTTTGATTATCTGGCTGTATTCTGGGGGGTGGCAATCATCGGAATGAGCGGATTAATGCTTTGGTTCCCGGTATTCTTCACAAATTTCTTTCCGGGATGGGTGATCAATGTTGCACAGATAATTCATAGCGACGAAGCACTTTTGGCAGTTGGTTTTATCTTTACCATCAATTTCTTCAATACTCATTTGCGTCATGAAGCATTCCCTATGTATACGGTAATATTCACCGGACAAATCGAACTTGAAAATTTCAAGCATGAACGCCCACGTGAATACGAAGAATTAGTAGCATCCGGTGAACTTGAAAAATTCCTTTCCGAGAAAACTTTGTCGAGGGATTCTATGAGACTTGTAAAGTTCTTTGGTTTCCTATTCCTCGGAATCGGAGTAACGTTAATCGGATTTATTATTTACTCTTTCCTCCATTGATAGAATTGATACGCAAGAATAATTATTGAGAGCCGCTGTCGTAAGTTGATCACCTTACGGCAGCTGCTTCTTCCAGCAATATTTCGTAACTGTATCCGTATCCGAAATCCTGGTTTATTGAAAGTGTTCCTTCAATAACTACTACGCTTCCAACCTCGAATTCTTCAATGCTTGTTACAGTAAGATCAAATTTACCATCGTGTTCCGAGCCATCCTGGATGTGGATCCAGTTTCGATCCATAATTGCCCCATTATATTTTGTCACTTCACCTTTAACCCTTACAACTTTTCCGTTGTAAGATCCGGAATTTGCATATAATTCGGCTATGCTTGTTATGCCCTCGGCACTTTCGATATTTACTGAGGCCTTTTCACTTTTGACCGAGCTCCCGGGAGTAATATCTTTCATAATATTATCCAGGGAAGGGCTGTCTGAAAGTATCTCATCCAGGAATATAACTTCCTTAAAGGTCCTGTCCAGCTGTGCACTGTAGAAATTCTCCATGATTAATCCACCTTTATAACGATAAGTGTCTCCGGGCTTGGCATTCATTGTACTTACAGCAATCCAGTATTCCGGGCCTTTGGCCTTAACAAGCATATAGGTATAACTGCCGACCTGCTCAACCTGTTTCACGTTAACCGTTATATAATCATCTGCAGACTTATTGGCACAAGAAGAAATTAAAAAAACCAGGACTATGACAATTAAATTTCTCACGACTAAATTGATTTAATGATATTAATAATTTGCTTTTTGAATCTGCAATATTAATAAAAGAAAAATCCTTTGGTAAGATTTACCAAAGGATTTTCAATTATTTAACGTATTTAAAAAGCTTATCTATCGTACAATAGTAGGATCCGGGTGAGCAATTTTTGCTGTAAAAGTAGCATAATCAAAAGGCTTGTAAGTAGGACTCTCAGAATTATGACAAGTCACACAAACTTCCTTGGTTGGAAGGATCAAACCCTTTTGCATACTCATTTCACGGCTTTTCATGATGGCTGCACTTTTATACATACTTCCGGGTCCATGGCATGATTCACAGGAGACACCCTCAGTAATAAGAATACCAGCTTTCAGGCTTGCGTCAATATGACCAACTGTTGAATGGCACTTAATGCAGGAAGCATCAGTTGCAGGATCAGCAATACCCTTTTTAGCTGCGATAGCCTTGGCTTCTTCAGTTGCCAAAGATTTCATTGCATTTGCGTGTGGCCCTGCAAACCATTTATTATACTGCTCACCTTTTTCAGGCTTCATATGGCACATTTTGCATTTTGGAGCTCCAATGTACTTGAAATCCTGGGCTTGTGCCAAACCTCCGGCAAAAACTGCCAGCAATGCGATAATTAAAGTTTTTTTCAATAACATGACTATGAGTTTTAATTTGAAATCAGTTTTGACTGTTAAAATTATTTACTTTTTATTATTTATAAGCAATATTTGGGCCAATTTGTACATATAGCAACTAATATATAAACAGTATAAATATTGATAAATAATGTAGTTGACTTATTTTCTGATACTTATCTCCTGATGTAATACTTATTCATTAACGATTCAGTTAAGAAAAATTATGTTAAAATACTTAACGGATAATAAACTAAAGAAGGATTTGGAACATGTCCTGAATATTTTAAGGAATAATTTATAGCATGATAAGGTTTAACAAGACAAAAATTATGCTGAAATATGCGTCGGCAAATTGTCAAAAATATTTCTACGTGATCAATTATTTGTTCTATTCTCTTGAAGCACCTGCCATTGAGTTTCAGAAGAAATTGATGCATTCGAAAATCTTTTAAAGACAGCTTATTCTAAGTCTCTTTATATCAAACAACTTAGTTCAACAGCCCAACAAAATTTCTTTTCCCGGTCGAAAATAAGAATTTATTTATAGTTTTGCGTTACAGAATTTGACAAGTCAGGCAACAATTAAAGGGCTGAATTGTCTGAAATATGACTGATAAGACAATTTCATGGATATAAACGGAAGAAATTTCAAAAAGTTCCTTGAAAGGCAGCAAGAATTTGAATCCCAATTTGATTCAAATTCCAAGAAGAAACAACATTCCAAAGGGAAACTCACTGCCAGGGAAAGAATCGCAATCTTATTTGATGAAGATACTTTCGAAGAAATAGACGGATATGTTACCTCTGCGAAATCAGATGGCAACTTTGGGAAAGTGAAAGGCTCCTATGGAGACGGAGTGATGATAGGACATGGAAAGGTACAGGGACGGCTTATTTTTGCCTATGCCCAGGACTTCAACATCATGGGAGGATCGCTTGGCTCCATTCATGCTGCCAAAATTATGAAGCTTCAGGATATGGCGCTTAAAATGGGCGCCCCTGTTGTAGGACTGATCGATTCCGGGGGAGCCCGTATACAGGAAGGAGTGGCCAGCCTGGCAGGATATGCAGGGATCTTTTATCGCAATGTGCAGGCTTCAGGCGTTATTCCTCAAATATCCGTTATTCTGGGACCGGCTGCGGGTGGTGCTGTATATTCTCCTTCGATTACTGATTTCGTATTTATGACCAATAAAACCAGTTACATGTTTGTAACGGGTCCAAATGTCGTAAAGGAAGTTCTTAATCAGGATGTCACCTTTGATGACCTGGGTGGTGCAGAAGTGCACGCTAAAAAAAGTGGCGTTGCACAAATGATATTTGAAGATGAAGAGAATACCCTTCTTGGGGTGCGCCGCCTGATCTCATACCTTCCCTCCAATAATCTTGAAAATTGCCCTGAAACCGAAATTGATGAAGATGAGACAAAGGATATCGAGGAAAAACTTCGTGATGTTGTCCCGGATGATGCCAATAAACCCTACGATGTAAAAGATGTAATCAACCTGTTGATCGATAAACGTTCATTTTACGAGATATCTGAACGCTTTGCACAAAATATTGTTATAGGTTTCGGCAGGCTGGATGGTAAGGTTTTAGGGATCATCGCCAATCAGCCAAAAGTCCTGGCAGGAACCCTGGATATTGACAGTTCAACAAAGGCAGCTCGTTTTATCCGTTTTTGCGACTCTTTCAATATTCCATTGCTGACACTCGAGGATGTACCCGGATTCCTTCCAGGTATCGACCAGGAACACAATGGAATTATTCGCCATGGCGCAAAGCTACTTTACGCATATGCTGATGCCACAGTGCCACGGATCACAGTTATTCTGAGAAAATCTTACGGAGGTGCTTACTGTGTAATGAACAGTAAAAACCTTGGAGGAGATTTTAATTTCGCATGGCCAACAGCCGAAATAGCTGTTATGGGTCCTGAAGGTGCCGTTGCTATCCTTTACAGGAAAGAACTTACAGAAGCAGAAGACCCTGCATTAATGAAAAAGGAACTTGCTGTAAAATACAGGGATGAAATTGCTAATCCTTATGTCGCTGATGAGAAAGGATTCATTGATGAAGTAATAGATCCTGCAATTACCAGAAAGAAACTCAAGTCTGCGTTCCTTGCCCTCGAAAATAAATATGTCACTAACCCAACACGTAAACACGGTAATATACCCCTGTAAACGTCTGTTATGAAGATCAAAAGCATACTAATAGCTAATCGCGGGGAAATCGCTATCCGTATAATGCGGACTGCCCGAAAAATGGGAATAGAAACTTATGCGATAAAAACGGCGAAAGAACCAAATGCATGGTATCTGGAAGAGGCTGACCATATAATCGACTTTACCGAATGCTTCAGTGATACTGCTGAATTTCTTGATATTGAGCGAATTATTCACTCGATGAAGGAATATAAAATAGATGCCGTTCATCCTGGCTATGGCTTTTTGGCTGAGAATCCAGTATTTGCGCGACGTTGCGAAGAAGAAAATATAAATTTCATTGGTCCTTCTTCCGATGTTATCCATAAAATGGGTAACAAGACGGTTGCCAAAGACATTGCCAGGAAGAACAATGTACCGCTGCTCAGAGGGAGCAAGGGTACCTTGCTTAATGCATCCTATGCAGTAAAAATGGCCAATATCATTGGCTATCCGGTAATTCTCAAAGCTGCAGCCGGTGGTGGCGGCCGGGGAATGCGCATGGTTGAAAAAGAATCAGATGTTGTTCGCATGTATAACCTCGCTTCAAATGAGTCTGCAAAAGCGTTCAACGATCCTTCTATGTTCATTGAAAAATATGCAGCTGAACCAAGACATATTGAATTTCAGATACTCGCTGATAAACATGGAAATGTTTTACACCTCGGTGAAAGAGAGTGCTCTATCCAGCGGAAACATCAGAAATTACTTGAAGAATCCCCCTCTCCTGCCCTCGACGAAACATTGAGAAAGAAAATGGGTGATGCAGCAATCAATATAGCCAGGGGAGTTGGATACCACTCTGCAGGTACTGTAGAGTTCCTGCTGGATGCCGACAGGAACTTCTATTTTATGGAGATGAACACCCGGATACAGGTTGAACACCCGGTGACTGAAATGGTTACAGGAATCGATCTTATCGAACAGATGATAAGGATAGCCCAGGGTGAAAAACTTTCATTCACCCAGAAGGATGTTAAACTAAAAGGCCATGCTATCGAATTCAGGATCAACGCTGAAGATGTACAATCTGGCTTCTCACCCAGCCTCGGTACTATAGAAAAAATTTCCTGGCCTGAAGGCGAAAATATCAGGATCGATACAGGTGTAAGAGACGGCTCTGTGATAACTCCTTATTTCGACTCAATGATAGCTAAACTGATAGTTTACGGAGAAACAAGGGAAAAAGCACTACAACAATCTTCGGTAGCCATTAAAAATTCCTGGATAAAGGGAACAAAGACCACGCTATCCTTTTGCAGGGCAGTTCTGCAAAACGGAAATTTCAGAAAAGGAAATTTCAATACCTCCTTCCTGAGCAAAGAACTTAAGATACATTACCATTCCGAACCTGAAGAAGAAATGTTGGCTGCTTTTTTTGCAGTGTATGATTATGCCCGTGACCTTGAAGAAGTTGAAGGTAAAAAGCTAAATGTTGAAAGAGGGAAGAATATTACTCCCTGGTTACTTAACAAAAGGCTTCGCTAAAAAAATTATTATGGCAGAGAATAATTCAGAATCAAAAAAAGCAAAAAGGACCCAGTTGATCGCCCTTAGTTCAATGCAAAAGGAGTATACCTTTACCAATCCACTGGAAAAAAAGATCAAGTTTATGGGTGAGACTGTAAAATTGAAGCTTTATGAAGACCCGAACGGATTTTCATACGTACTCTGGAAAAATAAAAAATACCCGCTTGAAATTATCGAGAAGAAGCAAAACAAGTATACTATCATGCTCAATGGTGTTTGGCACTCTTTTACTGTTGAAACTCCTTTCTCCCTTAAAAGAAAAAAATTCCTCGAATCACAGGAAGGCAGTTCTGCTTCAGTAACTATTGAAGCTCCTATGCCAGGAAAAATAGTTGAAGTTCTTGTAGAAGAAGGTGCCGAAATCAAAGCCGGTGAGCCTCTTATAATCCTTGAGGCTATGAAAATGCAAAATGAGATTGCCTGTCCGGTGGATGGTGTGATCAAAAAGATTGCCGTACGAAAAAACGACTCGGTAATGAAGGATGATCTGCTTATAGAAATGGAAAAGGGTTGATCAACGGAAAATTGCTTCCTCAATAATTTCATAATCAGATCCTTCAATGCTTATTGTGCTTTTATAAAAGATAACCCTTGAGATTTCAGCCAGACCAAGATACCTGTGATGATAATCCCTGATCCTGTTTATTAATTCATGCTTATTCAACTTATTTTTCATCCTGGCCAATGTAATATGCGGATGGAAATTTTGTGGAAATTTCCCTTCAAGTAAAGGAGCAATAAAATCCAGAGTTTTGGATCGAAGTGAGAAAATCGGGTCAGCACCCTCAAGACCCGCCCATAAAACTCCTGCCTCTGACCTGCTTCCAAAAGTACCTAGTCCCTTTACCTGAATTTTGAAGGAAGCTACTTCATTATAAAGTTCCTGGAATCCCCTGGAGATGGTCTTAACCTGCAACTGACTAATATTTCCAATAAAACAAAGGGTTATATGTGACTGTAAAGGATTTACCCATCTTACTGATTCCGGGGAGGTCATTTTTGCCAATTCAGCTCTTGCATGGACCAATTCTTCCGGAAGTTTGATGGGAAAGGCAATAAATGTTCGGACCATGGCTTCAGATTAATCGGAAAAATCAATAAATTGTGTCAAATTTCATTGATTTTAGTGATATAATAATACCTCAAATGAAAAAATTTGCAGTAATACTATCCGGGTGCGGTGTGTACGATGGCTCTGAAATACACGAAGCAACGCTTAGCCTTTATGCCATTGTAAAAAATGGATGCATTTATGAAGTGTTTGCCCCCGATATTAATCAGCACCATGTTATTAATCACCTTACAGGCAAAGAGATGAAAGAAACGCGTAACGTCCTCGTTGAGTCTGCAAGGATTGCAAGAGGTAAAATCAAAGCCCTATCAGAATTCTCAGCTGAAAACTGCGATGGCCTGTTGTTTCCCGGCGGGTTCGGAGCTGCTAAAAATTTGTCCGACTGGGCCTTCAAAGGTCCAGATGGCACTGTCAATGCCGAAGTCAGAAAAGCCATCAGGGACATGATCGCAGCCAATAAACCGGTAGGCGCTCTTTGTATTTCGCCGGTGCTGCTCGCAAAAACCCTTCAGGGAGTAAAACTGACCATCGGGTCAGACAGGGAGACAGTAAAAGGGCTGGAGAAAACAGGAGCTAAACATAGTAATACAACTCATGGGGAAATTGTTGTAGATGAAAAATTCAAAACGGTTACCGCTCCCTGCTATATGCTGAATGCTAATATTTTACAGATCGGTGAGGACGCCGATAATGTTGTTAGGGAAATGCTTAAACTGATGTCGTGAACGATCCCTCACGGTTTCCACCTTTCCTGGCCCAACAATGAAGCCGAAAATAAGGCCTGATATTTGTATTGATCTTTTTATAAATCGAAGCAAAGTGAGAATTGTTTTAACAGCATTGTGCATATGTGCAGGATTGTTTCAATCCCTGATGGCCCAGGATGAGCCGGTAAGACCCCTTCAGCAAGCCAACAGACCTCTCGTATACAGAAGCGACACGTTGCCAATGATGATGATACCACAGGTGAATATTTACGATGTAAGTAAATATAATTATCTTAAATCCAGGAAATACTGGCGGGAAATCCGTAACGTAAAAAAGGTCTACCCATATTCTGTTATTGCAAACCACCGCAAAAAGGAACAAAGAGAATACCTTAGTAAAGCTGAAAGAGAGATCATGAATGAGTTCGAAGATGAACTAAAGAAATTAACGGTTACCCAGGGCATTATCCTGGTAAAACTCATTGACAGGGAAACAGGCCAAACTTCATATGAAGTGGTAAAAGACCTTCGTGGCGGACTCACCGCCTTCTTCTGGCAGAGAATCGCAAAACTTTTTGGTAATGACCTGAAACTGCAATACGATTCTGAAGGTGAGGACCAGTTGATTGAAGATATTATAATGGCTATAGAACATGGATTTATTTGATAAAATGGTGTGAATAAAATAAATTATTGTCGTGATGAACAATAGATGGAAAGCCCGCTTTACAATTTTCTGACAGCCTGTCATCTTTGTACCCACTATGCTTTTGTTGTATCTATTTATTCATAAATTTTTAAATTCGCACAAATCAATGTCAGGAAAGCTATGAAAAAAAGGAAACAATCCTGCAATAAGCCTTCATGTCCGATATTCAATCAAGACCGGGGTCATGAACATTCAAAGATGAGCATTGTTAAAATATTCTGAGTAAAGTTGATAATATGGACGATCCCAGGAACAGACAATACAGCAACGGTGAGATCACGGTTTTCTGGAAACCTGCCAAGTGTATTCATGCTACTACCTGTTTCAGGGAACTCATAGAAGTATTCAACCCTGGCAGAAGACCATGGGTAGATATGAAGGGCGCACCTACAAGAAAGATAATAGAGGTGGTAAAGAAGTGCCCGACACAGGCACTAATATGGAAATACAACAAAGATATGGACCAGGCTACGCTGGTGAATAATAATAATAACACAGAGGAGGTAACCCCGGAGACCATCAGCCAGGATTCAAACCCCCAGACCTCTGTGAGGGTAAATATTATGAAGAACGGGCCAATAGTGGTTGAAGGAGATTTTAAAGTGATAGGCTCCGACGGGAACACCCTGAAATCTATGATTATGACATCTTTTTGCAGGTGCGGAGGGTCAAAAAGCTTGCCGTATTGCGACGGTACACACCGCAAAATAGGTTTTATTGACAGTGATTAAAAAATGGAAGAAAAAGCAGCCCAATTCAAGGTCTTTTCCAATGGACCACTTGAAATATCAGGAAACTTTGAAATATTTGACTCAGCCGGAGAAATAATTACCAGGCAAGGGCCTGTATTTCTTTGCCGTTGCGGGATGAGTTCGGATAAACCTTTCTGCGACGGATCACATAAAAGAGCTGGTTTCAATGGTTAAAATAATTCTACTTTAAAACTCTATCTTTGCCTACCATTCATCAGCCAGATAATTAGTATGTCACAAGTCAGCGTGTATTCAGAAACAGGAGAACTGGATGGTGTAATACTTCATCCCCCGGGACCTGAAGTAGAGAACATGACACCAGAAAACGCCCAGAGAGCATTATACAGCGACATTCTCAACCTGTCGGTTGCTCAAAAAGAATACAATCAGCTCGAATGTTCGCTTCAACAGATCACCAGCACTTACAGGGTTTCTGAACTTCTGGCCGATATACTACGATCGGAAGAGGTAAAAGAAAAGATCATAAAAAAAACATGCTATAATGAACGCAGACCTGAGCTTGTCGACTTCCTTATGCACCAGGAACCCCATGAACTTAGCAGGTACCTGATTCAGGGAGTCCCCCTTAGACGGGATACACTGACAAACTACATGAGCGATGAAAATTTTGCACTTCGGCCATTGCACAATTTTTTCTTTACACGGGACTCTGCGATATGTATTGGGAACAAGGTACTTATAGGAAAAATGGCAAGTAAAGTCAGGGAAAGAGAATCTCTGATTATGGAAGCAATTTTCAATTTTCATCCTAAACTTCGGAGTCAGACTATCGTTGCAGATGACTATGATGTGTCGGGTAACAGGATAAGTATTGAAGGCGGTGACATACTTGTTGCCAGGGAAGACATTCTGATTGTGGGGATTGGGTCAAGAACAACAACTCAGGGGGTGGATTTTCTTATGAACCAATTAAAAGCGGAAAATAGGAACTTTCACATTATCGTTCAGGAATTACCTGAAAATCCCGAGTCGTTTATTCACCTGGATATGGTATTCACTATCCTCGACAATGACACCTGCATGGTGTATGAACCTTTGATTATGAAATCCAACAAATATGAAACTGTTCATATTGAACTCGATAAGGGTAAGGTAAAAGCAATAAAAACAGTGAAAAACATTCCTTCAGTCCTCGCCGGGCTCGGTATGGAGCTTAAACTAACTTTTTGCGGGGGAACAAAGGACGCAACAATCCAGGACAGGGAACAATGGCACAGCGGGGCAAACTTTTTTGCTGTAGGCCCGGGAAAAGTGATCGGCTACAACAGGAATTTAAATACTCTTGAAAATCTCAGTCAAAATGGATTTGAAATTCTGAGGGCCAAGGACCTGCTTGC
>CAYSAH010000033.1:0-16267 GCA_964428945.1 uncultured Bacteroidaceae bacterium
AAAGGAAAAATTAAAGAACTTAGAAATGAAGAAAAGTTATTATAAAGTTGAGGAATGGAGCATCGTCGAGGAGCAATTTGATCCCTCCATGCACGAGGCTTCAGAAAGCATATTCAGCCTGGGCAACGGGAGAATGGGCCAGCGTGCGAATTTCGAGGAAGCCTATTCCGGTCAAAGCCTCCAGGGAAATTATGTTGCCGGGGTTTACTATCCCGATAAAACACGTGTGGGATGGTGGAAGAACGGATACCCGGAATTCTTCGCAAAGGTACTCAATGCCCCGAACTGGATCGGCATTTCAGTGCATATCGATGGTGTTGAGCTGGACCTGAATAAAATGAAAGTTCTGAAATTCAGGAGAGAGCTCAACATGAAGCACGGGTTCCTCGAAAGAAGCTTTGCTGTAAATATTGAACCCGGTAAAACAATTGAAATTAGATCAAAAAGATTTTTAAGTATTGTTGATGATGAATTGGGGCTGATCCGCTATGTTGTCAAACCGCTGGATTTCGATGCAGAAATTACACTCTCTCCTTATATTGACGGTAATGTGAGGAACAGGGATTCCAATTATGATGAATCTTTCTGGGAGCAGATCGAATCAGATACCTCTCACGATGTTTCCTTCCTTGTGGCCGAAACCAGAAAATCAGGATTTCGGGTGGCCCTTGCAATGAAATGTGCCCTCTTCCTTGACGGAAATGAAATTGAAGGATCAATCAATATGAGCCGGAAATTGGGATATGTGGAAAATAAGGTGAAAGTGCAAGTTCCGTGCGGAAAGGAACTGAGTTTGTTCAAATATGTTTCACAGGTATCTTCCATGAATTACCCTCAGAACAAGCTTGTTGAAGCTGCCAGGGCAGGAGCAGCAAGGGCTTACCAGAAAAAATTCGATGCCTTGTTCGAAGAACACCGTGCCAAATGGGAGGACAACTGGTCACATTCCGATATTGTTATTGAAGGAGATACCCGGGCACAACAGGCAATACGCTTTAATATATTCCACCTCAACCAGACCTATTCGGGGAAGGATGAGAGATTGAACATTGGTCCCAAGGGATTTACCGGAGAGAAATATGGGGGGAGTACATACTGGGATACCGAAGCTTACCTGATCTCCTTCTATCTCAGTTCAGCACCATCGGAAGTTGCCAGGAACCTGCTTATTTACAGGTATAGGCACCTTCCCCATGCGATTGAGAATGCGAAGCTTTTAGGTTTTGACGGGGGAGCAGCGCTATACCCTATGGTAACCATGGACGGCAGGGAGTGTCACAATGAATGGGAGATCACTTTTGAGGAGATTCACAGGAATGGGGCCATTGCCTATGCGATCTACAATTATATAAGGTATACGGGCGACCGGAAATACCTGGCTGAATATGGCCTGGAGGTCCTTATTGCGATCTCAAGGTTCTGGCGGCAGAGGGTCAACTGGTCGGATGTGAAGGGAAAGTATGTGATGCTGGGAGTTACAGGGCCGAACGAGTACGAGAACAACGTCAACAACAACTGGTATACTAACCTGATGGCAAAATGGACATTGGATTACACCCTGGAAGCACTGCAATATGTCAGGGAAAAACATCCCTCGCGCTATCAGGTGATCACCGGGAAGACAAAATTCGACATGGTGAATGAGACCGAAAGGTGGAAGGACATCTCCAACAATTTGTATTTTCCATACAGCGAGGAGTTGAAGGTTTTTCTTCAACAGGACGGTTACATGGACAAGAAACAAATGTTTGCTTCCGACATTGATCCTGGCGAAAGGCCCATCAACCAGCACTGGTCGTGGGACAGGATCCTGAGGTCTCCGTTCATTAAACAGGCAGATGTTTTGCAGGGGATCTACCTCTTCGAGGATAATTATGATGAAGCAACCATTCGAAGGAATTTTGATTTTTACGAGCCGCGGACGGTCCATGAATCTTCGCTTTCACCATGTATCCATTCCATTCTTGCCAGCAGGCTCGGGAAAAAGGAGATGGCTTATGAATTGTATTTAAGAACTTCCAGGCTCGATCTTGACGACTATAACAATGAGGTCAGTGAAGGATTGCATATCACAAGCATGGGAGGAACCTGGATGTCGGTTGTATATGGTTTTGGAGGATTCAGGGTTAAGGATAACCTGCTGCACCTTGACCCCAGGCTACCAGACAATTGGAAATCCCTTTCCTTCAAGGCGATTTTCAGGGAGAATTCCCTCAGGTTTTATATTAACGAAACAAGAATCATCATTGACAATGAGAAGGGCCCTACGCTGAAGATCGTGCTGAACGGTGAGGTGAAGGATCTAAAAGCAGGAGGAGTATCAGAGTTTGATATAAATTCAATGGTGAAGTCCTGAGCCTTTCAATGGCCACTTTCTGTGCTTTATTTTTCTCCGGCAGACAGCATGGATTTTCCATAGGTGGATGGCCTGTGCAACCGGGGTTTACCGGTCATAACCCACATCTTCCATACGCAGGTTCTCTGTGATGTGAATGACATTGAAGCCAAGCTCCCTGGCGGCTTTGACGTTGTGTATATTGTCATCCAGGAAAAGTGTTTCACCTGCAAGGATACTGGCCTCTTTCAATACAAAATTAAAAGCCGCCGGGTCCGGTTTATGTAGCTTGATCTCATGGGAATAGAAACAACGTGTAAAAACTTCATCAAGACTGAATCCGGCTGCATCATAAAACATCCTGCTAAAATGTTCAATGTGTAATTCGCTCGTATTACTGAGAATGAAAAGCTGATAATCTTTTGAAAGGGACCGGAGAAGCTCAGTTCTCTTTCTGGGCACCCGGAACAGCATGGCGCACCATGCGTCATCAAAGTCCTGGTCCGTGAAATTGATGCCAGAAAGTTTTCGAATGGAATCCCTGAATTCTGCAGTTGAAACCCTGCCGGTTTCGTAATTAAAATAAACATCGGTATAGAAATTCTCAGGGTAGTTCAGTAATTCCTTTGGGAATCCAAGGTTCAGAAAACCCTCAAGCGTTCCACTTACATTCAGATCAAGGATCACACCGCCAAGGTCGAATAGTATGTTTTTTAATGATGGATTGTTGGCCATTTTGATTTATCTTCGTTTACCGTAAAGTTAAGAAAAGCATAGAGGAACTCTCAAAATTGGTTCCCGGATTATTTTCGGATCAGAAAGAAAGACTACTTTTTTTAATTCAATTCTTTAAGTTTCTTTACGTTCTTTACACAACTTTACGAAGTAAATATATCGCAGTTTACACATAAAAGCCGAAAAGATTCGCTTAAAGAAAACAAAAAACATGAAAAAACTAAGCATTATTTTACTGCTTCCCCTACTCTTTTTTGCAGGAAGGGCAAATGGGCAGAACGCCAGTGCAGAGCGACTGGAATCCATTGTATATGATTTGGCTTCGGACGAATACAAGGGCAGGGGATTTGGAAGTGAAGAGGGAAAAAGAGCAGCTGATTTTATCATGTTCAATTTCATGGAATTCGGGGTAGAGCCCTTTTTTGAAGGCTATTTTCAAGACTTTGGATATCGGACAGGGGTTTTGAACATTAAAGGAAAAAATGTGGTAGGTATTGTGAAAGGAAACAATCCGGACCTGTCTTATCAATACATCATCGTAGGTGCTCACTATGACCATATCGGGTGGAAACTTAGTGATGGAGACACTGTGGTCTACAACGGGGCAGATGATAATGCTTCAGGTGTTGCCTCGGTAATTGAATTGGGACGGCTTCTTGCGAAAGAAAAAGAAAAGCTGGGGCGAAGTGTGATCCTTGTTGCCTTTGATGGCGAAGAAAGCGGACTTGTCGGTTCGAATGCCTTTGTGGACGATTTGATCCAGGGAGAGGATCCTTTGATTAACAGGGAAGACATCGTGGCAATGTTCAGCCTGGATATGGTAGGAATGAGCAGTGAGCATGGGGGAATTGAACTTGGAGGAATAGAATCCCTGACTGAATATGCTCGATTCATTGAGGCTGCATCAGCAACTGCACCCACAGAGATTAAGAAAATAGGGGGTGGATTAGAGAACAGGACAGATACAGCGCCCTTTGGAAAGATAGGAATCCCGGCAACCCATGTGTTCACTGGAACGGAGTCTCCCTACCATAAACCAGAGGACGACAGCGACTTACTCGACTACGGGGGTATGGCATCCATTGTGGATTTTATGGAAGCCCTGGTCGTAGAGATATCAAATGCTCCCGAGGTTAAGAAAACAAAAGGGATGGATAATATTGCCACGAAAGGAACAATCAGGCATTTCAATCCAGGAGTTAACCTGAATTTCGGGGGTTCTCACTTTGACTTTAAGGATTACTACGCACAGGCAAAAGGAATATTCTCGTATAGTGCCGGTTTCTTCCTGGAGACAAGGATTAGCGAGGTAATCGCTATCCAACCTGAATTACTTTATGAATGGGGAGGAAGCCAGGTGGCGACAGGTAAATTACACACCCATGAACTTACGGTACCCCTGAGCATCCTCTTCACTACCCCCGATGATTCAGGAATGGGTGTCAGGGTATATTACCAGATCGGCGGATATTACAGTTATGCTTTTGGAGGTACAGAGGCAGGAGCTGCCCTCGATTTTACGAATGACTATACCAATACTGATTATGGATGGATATTCGGGGTTGGAATGGAGATCATGAAATTCCGCATTGGATATCAGCTTCAGTCTAGCCTCATTGACCTTAGCATCACCGATACCCAGGATACGAGGGTGAAGGGTTCATTTGCCAGGATCGGCTGGGTGTTTTAGCAAATTTTAATCTATGCTTCGTGCTCCTCTGTGTTGATCTTTTGGACCTTTGCGTCAGTGCTTTGTCGCAGAGAGCCTTAAGTAAACCCAAGAAGCGCAAAGGAAAAAAATCTTACCAGATCACCGAGATTTGCCCTACTTATCACATTAATACATGCAGGATCCGTTGCAGATGCCTGTTATTCTTGCAATAGTATTAATTTTACAAATGTGATATGGAGAATGCACCTGAGATCATAGCCAAGCAGTTCCTGAACCGGACCAACCGGCACCTTTTCCTTACAGGAAGAGCCGGTACAGGGAAGACAACATTTCTTAGGGGAATTGTTGAAAAAACGCACAAAAAGGCTGTTATTGCAGCCCCAACAGGAGTCGCGGCCATTAATGCCGGAGGCGTGACCCTGCATTCACTCTTTCAACTACCTTTTGGTACCTATATACCATCTGATGCACACTCATTCTTTGAAGGATTTTCGGGTGAGATGAATACTGCAACGACGCTGATGCGCAACCTGCATATGCACACTACCAGGCGCCGGTTGCTACAGGAACTGGAATTGCTGATCATAGATGAAGTAAGTATGCTCAGGGCAGATATTCTTGACGCAGTGGATATGGTACTGCGGTCGGTGAGGAGGCAACGAAATATTCCTTTCGGCGGAGTACAGGTTCTTTTTATCGGTGACCTGCTTCAACTTCCCCCTGTGGTGAAAGACGATGAATGGGCGGTCCTCCGGAATTTTTACAAAAGCATCCATTTTTTCGAAGCACTGGCCCTTAACGGAGACCCTCCGGTATATATCGAACTTGAAAAGATATACAGGCAAACGGATCCTGTATTCATCGATCTATTGAACCACTTCAGGGATAACCAGGTGACCAGGCAGGACCTTGAGATCCTGAACCGGCATTTCAAACCAGGATTTAAACCAAGACCAAGCGAAGGTTATATCTACCTGACTACACATAACAGGATCGCTGACCGGATCAACAGGGAAGAGCTTGAAAAATTGAAAGGATCGTCCCGTAATTACCTTGCAGAGATTGAAAAGGATTTCCGGGAGCACCTTTTTCCGGTGGATCCGGAACTGGAGCTGAAGGAGGGGGCCCAGGTGATGTTTATAAAGAATGATGTATCGGGTTACGGACGATTTTTCAATGGAAAAATTGGCACTGTGACAGAACTTTCAGATGAGGAAATTGAAGTTGGTTTTAATGACGGAAGTGATCCTGTTCAGGTTGAGAAACACGTATGGTACAATAAGAAATACAAACTTAATCCCACCGACAATGAGATAAGTGAAGAGGTGCTCGGGAGCTTTACACAGTATCCGCTCAAACTTGCTTGGGCTGTTACTGTTCACAAAAGCCAGGGGCTGACCTTCGAAAAGGCTATAATAGATGTTGAAAACGCCTTTGCACCCGGACAGATCTATGTAGCCTTGTCAAGGATGGTATCTTTGGATGGCCTTGTGCTTTCCTCGCCTGTACCGATTTCAGGATTTAAACCGGACATGGACATTGCGGCATTTTCCGAGTCGAAAACCAGTGAAAAAGAGATTGGCCGGATACTTGAGATAGAAACACATAAATACATCAGGGAGAAACTTCTTCTATATTATGATTTTGGTGATCTCCAGGAAGCCTTCAATTATCATCTGAAGAGTTACATCAAGGATGAAAAACGCTCGGCGAAGCAGCGATATAAGCAGCGAATCATAAAGCTGCGGGAAAAGGTAATTTCAGAAAAGGAGATAGCAGGAAAATTCCGCAAGCAGGTATTTGATCTTACGACAAATCCGGATGATGGGTACCTCTCCTTGCTGCATTCCAGGGTAAAGGCAGCTCTGGATTTTTTTGAACCCAGGATCAAGGCAATTTCAGGTGAGCTCCTCGGGATCATTGAAGAGCTTAAGGATGCAGTAGGAGTAAAAACCTATATCAAATAGCTGCAGGAGCTGGAAGCAAATCTCTTTTCAAAATTGCAATTCCTCCGGAAATCAGTCGCACTTGTTGAGGCTGTACAAAGAAATGCAGACCTTGAGAAATCACAGTATACAGACCTTGGAGAAAGAGAGGCAAGGGGAAGAGGGGGAGCAAAAGAAGTAAAAAGTAAAAAGGTAAAAGTAAAAAGTGATCATCGAAGGGTTAAAAGTACTGATTCAAATGAGTCCGGTTCCGGGAAAAAGAAAAGTGGAGCAGGAAAAGTAAAAAAAGGCGATTCGGCGAAGTTAAGTTATGAGATGTTCAGGAGCGGTAAAAAAATACTTGAGATCGCAGCAGAACGCGAGATGGCAAGCTCAACGATCGAGGGTCACCTGGCGAACTTTGTTGAGACCGGCGAATTAGATATACTGGAAATAATGGACGAAGAGAAACTTTCCGAGATCAAAATTGCCTTGAAGAAACATTTTAAAGATTCTATTAATCCTGTGAAGCAGTCCCTGGGAGAGGGATATTCTTACGGGGAGATCAGGATGGTTTTGGCATTGGGCAATTGGTAATATGCCATACGCTGAATCCACCACATGAGAAGCATTTCAAAATTCCAATGATTGAAATAGTTGTTTCCGGATTAGAATTACAGAATAAGTTTTGACTCATTATTCTTTTTAGCCTTTTTTGCAGCCTTAGCTGCCCTTTTTTCCTTTAAACTGGAAAGGGCGGCTTTCTTGTTGTTTTTTGCAGGTTTACCCTCTTTTTCTTTTGACATGACTTTATTTTTTTGTAATAATTAAGCATTAATGGTATTGGATCATAGGGCACTTTCCTCGTAGCCACTTTTTATAATTGTGGAAATCATTTTAAAACGTTCATTTGCTTTTACATAATTTGAGGTGTGTGCAGGAACAATTATTGCTTCACCAGTTTTAAGTGCACAAATCCTGGAATCAATAACAACTTCAGCATTTCCTTCTATAATCTGGAGAAAAGTATCAAAAGGCGAAATTTTTTCCGCCATCGTTTCCCCGATATCGATTGCGACTACGCTGATATTGCCTGTAGTTTTTCTGATGATCGTTTTACTTACCACTGAATTAGGCACATAATCAATGATCTCAATAAGTATATGTGTCTTTGATTTCTGAATTTCTCCTTGCTCCATCAGGTCCTATTTATGTAAAGGTATGCCGGGAGAGAGATTCCAATGTTACACAATTGGGAGAAAGAGTTACATCTTTCACACATTTTCGAGTGTACCCCTGCGTTTATTTCCAAGTTTTTTAAAGTAGGAAGGAGTAAGACCGGTCATCTTCTTAAACTGGTTGGACAGGTGGGCAACACTGCTGTAGTGCATTTTCCATGCAATTTCGGTAAGGGATAATTCATCATATACGATCATTTCCTTTACTTTTTCAATTTTGTGGCTGAGGTAGAAATTCTCAATAGTAGTGCCCTTCACCTCGGAGAAGAGGTTTGCAAGGTATGTGTAATCATAGTTGAGCTTTTCACTGAGGAAATCTGAGAGGTTCACCCTGATCTGTTCATCTGAATAGTGAACCAGTTCAATAATTGCGTTTTTTGTCTTTTCCACGATAACGCTTTTACGGTTGTCCATCAATTCCAGCCCCGATTTTTTAAGGGCAAGGTCAAGCTTGTCCAGCTGATCAGGCGAGACATCCTCAATAATATTAGCCTCACCGATCTTTACATCGACATAATGGAGTCCGAGTTTCTTCAACTCCTCCCTTACCACCATCTGGCAGCGGATACAGACCATATTACGGATATATATTTTCAAGATAAAGAACGGATTTAAAAATAATGCCTAAGTAAAGGTAAAACAATTTATTTATCTGATCATGAAACAATTAAAGTAAAGGTTAAATACTTATTCAGGAAGGATATCCGGATCAGGAAGATTCAGTTCTTCCAAGCTATTGAAAAAGCGGGCTTCAGCTATTGCCATTCATTTATTGAAATACAAAAAACAAGATCAAATGCATAGTTTGTTATGCCTAAAAATTAATTTAGCGGGGTGAAAAGGAACCCCGGCAGATGGAAACTCGAACTTTCTTTACAAAAGACTCCTGATTTTTAAAAGCCGGTAACCAGTTTTTAAACTCTATTGAATAGGATAGTAAATGCTTTTTAACTCGATCGATTTCGCAATATTCCTGCCTTTAGTTTTTCTGATCTATTGGTATCTTACAAATCGGAATCTTCGGGTTCAGAACATTTTCATCGTTGTTGCAAGTTACATATTTTATGGCTGGTGGGACTGGAGATTTTTATCATTAATACTGCTTAGTACCCTGGTTGACTTTACCGTCGGATTCAGGCTGGGGAATGAGGAAAATCTGAGTCGCAGGAAGCTGCTTCTTTGGACCAGTATTGTTGTGAATATCGGGGTTTTAGGTTTTTTCAAGTACTTTAACTTCTTCCTTGAAAATTTCACTATGGCATTCTCATTCTTTGGGTCGGAAATTCAGGCAAGTTCGCTGAATATCATTCTTCCGGTTGGTATCAGCTTTTATACTTTTCAGACCCTGAGCTACACTATAGATATTTACCGGAGAAAGCTTGACCCCACAAGAGATTTCATCGCATTTTCAGCTTTTGTCAGTTTTTTTCCACAATTGGTGGCAGGGCCCATTGAGAGAGCAAGCCATCTTCTCCCCCAATTTTTTAAAAAGCGAAGCTTTGATTATAGCAAGGCTGTCGACGGGATGCGTCAAATACTGTGGGGCCTCTTTAAAAAAATAGTCATAGCCGACAATTGTGCCGAATATGCAAACCTGATATTTAATAACAGCGAAGATTATTCGGGAAGTACGCTGGTATTGGGTGCGCTGTTTTTTGCATTCCAGATCTATGGGGATTTTTCAGGTTATTCCGATATAGCAATTGGCACAGCTCGCCTTTTTGGTTTCGATCTTAAGAGAAACTTTGCATTCCCTTATTTTTCAAGGGACATCGCTGAATTTTGGAGAAGATGGCACATCTCACTTTCCTCCTGGTTCAGAGATTACCTGTATATTCCCCTTGGGGGAAGTCGCGGCGGTGCGTGGATAAAGATCAGAAATACGCTTATTATATTTATTGTCAGCGGTTTCTGGCACGGGGCGAATTGGACATTCATTGTCTGGGGAGCCTTAAATGCCATTTATTTTCTTCCTCTTTTACTCACCAATACGAACCGGAACAACTTAGAAACCGCAGCCCAGGGCAAGATCTTACCGAGCTTTAAAGAGTTTTTTTCAATGGTACTAACTTTTGGAATGACCGTATTTGCATGGATATTTTTCAGAGCTGAGGATCTTGGACATGCAATTCAGTATATATCCAAAATCTTTTCAAGATCTGTCTTTTCCCGTCCTGAAGAATTCCCCCTGCAGGTCATCGTGCTGACCATTTTGTTTGTACTTGTTGAATGGGTTGGAAGAGAAGAGCAATTTGCCCTTGCACGGCTGGGATTGAAATGGAACAGGATATTCAGGTACGCAATGTATTTTATCCTTATTTTTTCGCTCTTTTGGTTCGGGGGCACGGAGCAGCAATTTATCTATTTTCAATTTTAGCAGCAGGAATGAAAAAATTTATACTCAAATCGCTGATCTTCGTTTTGCCAGTACTTATCCTGTACCTTGTTGTTCGGTTTTTTTATGATGGAGACCTTCAAAGGGTGGGATTTATTATGTCTGCCGCAGCTCCACGAAATTTCTTCCCGGAGAATTACCCCGAAGACCTTTATTTTACATGTATTTCAGACATTGATCTTCATAAAAAACAGAAATTTAGGGTATTGACCCTTGGAGATTCTTTTTCAGAGCAGGGATTTTATGGTTACAAGAATTTTTTAGCAAAAAAGAAAAGCATTGCCCTGTTGCATTACGACAGGAAATTACATTACAGTCCGTTTCAAACGCTCTTTGGACTTTTAAACGGAGACTTTTTTGATCAGGTAGAGGTAGATTGCATTATTCTTCAATCTGCAGAAAGGTATACTGCCGACAGGACCCGGATCATAAATTACGATGATACGTTAAACGTGGCATCATTAGAGCAAAAGATCGCCCGATTGAAGGAAGGAGCAAAAGGCGATCCTGTTGAAGAAGAGAGGGAACGAAAACACGAATTCTTTTCAGATCGAATTATAAAAGTGCCCTTGATCAACATTTTATATCGTTTTGAAGAAAAGCCGATGGATTCCAAGACCTATCGTGTAAAAACCAGTGAATCACTTTTTACGGGTAAGAAGAATGAGTTGTTGTTTTTCCGGGAGGACCTTGATGGAGTTTATACTTCGGAAGACTTCGCATTGATAGATTCCCTCAATAATATACTAAATTTACTTTCAGAGAAATGCGGACAGAAAAATATTAAATTGGTCTTTTTGCCCTCTCCTGATAAGTTCGATATCTATTTTGATTATATCCTGAGCGATAACTATTATCCACGACCCTGTTTCTTTGAGTATCTCGACAGTTTGCCAAAAGATTATGTATGGCTAAATTCAAAAAAGATATTGTCGGAAATGGTCATTCATCAGAAAGATGTGTATTTCTATGGTGATACACACTGGTCGCCCCTGGCAACTGAAAAAATTGCAAATGAACTTTCCAAATTAATTAATTAGTACCAAGCTGATTTTTTTTATATTTGTTCCTCATCAACCCTCAGCATTTGAACAGGAAAAGGTACATACCAGTATTGCTACTTCTCAGCTTTTCAATTGTGCTGGTGCATTCTATGGTCCCGCACCACCATCATGCCGAGGTGATCGTTGCTGCCGGGAATGACTCCTGTCCTACAGACAATGATGAACATCATAAAGAAAGCAAAAGGCCCTTCCATTGTCATGCCTTCAATGCACTTTCCTTTTTCAAGGCTACTCCGACTGTAATTTCAAATTCTCAGCAGAGCAACAGTCCTTCATCGATTTATTTCGATAACAATCAGTTAAGTGCCCACATCTTTTTTGAGTTCGAGTGCCACATACTTCTTACAGAATCTTCAACTTCAATTTTTGAGGGGGGCAACAGGCTTCTTCGGGGCCCGCCCATGGCCTGAATTTATTTATATATATTGAATCTTCAGGATTTCCATATACCGGCAGGTATACTCAAATTTCATATGTAAAAAAGCTAAATCATGTATAAATTAGGAATTGCACTGTTTGTATTTGCTGCCCTTTCCTGCGGCAGACCCCAGGGCCCCGAAACAAGTCAGGATCACTCCAAAGAATCCCTGGTTGAAAACACCCGTCAGTCGACTTTGTATTCGGACCATACCGAATTTTATATCGAATATGAACCGCTGATTGTAGGAAAGGAATCAGGTTTTCTTGTGCATGTGACGGACCTTGCAAGCTACGATCCTGTTTCAGGTGGATCTGTAAGCATTGAACTTGGCGGTAAAAAGGCTGAGTCAGGTCCGGCTGATAGTCCTGGTATTTTTCATATTTTCTGTATCCCTGAAAAACCAGGGATCTTAAAACTTAGCTATAATCTTGTTTCAGGAAGTCTGACAGACAGGGTAACTGAAGAAGTTAGAGTAGAGGAATCGGATCACGAAATGCATGAAGAGGAGGAAGGAGAAGTGGCAAATATGCACATAGAAGCCAATGAAGCCAAGGGAGAGATCATATTTCTGAAAGAACAGGCCTGGAAGAGTGATTTCATGGTGGAAGAAGTAAAACGTTCTCCATTTTCATCAGTCATTTCAGCAAGTGGAGAGATCCTGGCCATGCCTGGGGAGAAAAAACATATTCCTGCAAAAAGCAGTGGGATACTGCTATTCCAGGAAAAAAACCTGGTGCAGGGCACAAGGGTAGAAAAAGGGCAGCCGCTCTTTATCATTTCAGCAGCCACACTGGATGAAGACAATTTTGAATTGCGTTACAGGGAACTTGCAAACAGTCTTGAAAAAAGCAGGAGTGAATATCAGAGACATAAGGTACTTTATGCAAATGAAGTGATTTCTGAGCGAGTGTTCATAGAATCAAAAACAGCTTATACTGGTGACAGTATTCGCTTCTACAACCTTGCATCCAGAGTCACTGAAAAGGGACTAAAGGTTGAGGCTCCGATATCAGGGTACATCCACGAACTCAATTTTTCTGAGGGACAGTATGTGGAGGCCGGGCAACAGATCGTAAGTATTTCAAACAACAGGAATCTGTTATTGCGGGCAGATGTCCCGATGCAGCATTATGCCCTGGTTGAGAAAATCGAAACTGCCAATTTCAGGACAGCATATGCAGAAAGGATCTATTCGTTAGCCAGTCTCAATGGAAAGCTCCTGGCAAAGGGTTCCTCGGTGGCTGAAAATGATAACTATATACCAGTGTATTTCGGGGTTGAAAATGACGGGACCCTGCTTGAAGGAGCTTTTGTGGAATTCTATCTTAAAACCTCGGAGAATGAATCTTCAGTGGTTGTGCCGGTTTCAGCAGTTCTGGAAGAGCAGGGGAACCATTATCTCTATGTCCAGGTAAGTGGTGAAAGCTATACCAGAAGAGAAATAAAGACGGGTGAGAATGATGGAAGTAAAGTGGAAATTTTAAGTGGAGTTAAAACCGGGGAAAGGATCGTTACCGAGGGCGTTATGCTGCTAAAAGCTGCTTCCATGGTTACCGGGGGAGCGAGCCATGGTCACAACCATTAACATCAGAAATTATGCTAAACAGGATCATAAAATATTCACTGGAGAACCGGATGCTTATCATTTTTCTGTCGTTTCTGCTTCTCATCGGCGGATTATTTGCAATCAGGGAGATGGAATTTGATGTTTTCCCCGATCTTACTGCCCCAACGGTTGTAGTATTGACAGATGCCCACGGCATGGCTGCCGAGGAAGTGGAGATGCTGGTGACATTTCCCATTGAATCTTCTCTGAACGGAGCAACAAATGTCCGTCGTGTACGATCAAGTTCTTCCTATGGATTTTCGATCGTTTGGGTTGAATTTGAATGGAATACTGATATATACAGGGCTCGGCAGATTGTCAGCGAAAAATTACCAAGCATCGCGGCACAACTGCCAAAGGAGATACAATCACCCATTCTTGCACCGCAAACTTCAGTAATGGGGGAGATCATGCTCATCTCACTCTCTTCGGATTCACTTTCACTCTTTGACCTAAGGACGGCTGCAGAAAAACAGGTAAAGCAGAGGCTTTTATCCGTCACGGGGGTTTCCCAGGTGGTGGTGATGGGTGGCTATGCAAAACAATACCAGGTACTTGCTGATCCCTATAGGATGAAATATAATCATGTTAGTCTGAACGAATTATCAGAAATCACGGATAATACAAACAGCAATGCAAGTGGGGGATTCATCAATGAATTCGGACAGGAATATATTGTAAGGGCAACCGGCAGATCAAATGATCTGGATGTTATCGGCTCATCAGTAATAAAAACCCTGAATGGAAAACCGGTCAGGATATCTGATGTTGCAGATGTAAAGGTAGGCCATCCCGACAAGATCGGGGATGCATTCCTGAATACCAGGCCCTGTGTAATCCTAACAGTGATGAAGCAACCTGATTTAAACACACTTTACCTGACAGGAGAGGTGGATAAGGCAATCAGAGAACTTGCACCGTCGCTGCCTGAAGGCATTGAGGTGAATTCTGAGATATTCAGGCAGGCCGATTTTATAAACACAGCGATCCGCAATGTATTTAATGTGCTTATTGAGGGAGGTATTTTTGTATCAATCATACTTTTCCTCTTTCTGCTCAACTGGAGAAGCACGATCATTTCCCTGGTGGCCATTCCGCTTTCACTGCTTCTTTCAATTATTACCCTTAAAATCCTGGGGTATACAATCAATACGATGTCGCTTGGAGGGATGGCGATCGCAATCGGTGTGCTTGTGGATGATGCGATCATTGATGTGGAGAATGTGCTGAAGCGCCTTAAGCAGAACCACCGGAAACCAAAAGAGGAACAGGAAGGAATCCTTAAAGTGGTTTATACAGCATCGGTGGAAATAAGATCATCTGTCGTACAGGCTACCCTGATCATTATAGTTGCCTTTGTCCCGCTTTTCTTTCTTGCAGGAATGGAAGGTAAAATGCTGACACCCCTGGGAATAACTTTCATAGTTTCCCTGCTTGCCTCGCTGCTTGTTGCTCTTACCCTTACACCGGTGCTTTCAAGTTACCTGCTAAAAGGGGACCGGCAATTATCGAGGGATGATAGAGGGGGGAACCTGCTGGTGCAGAAGCTTAATGCCTGGTATAAAATTTCGCTGGGTACAATATTGAAATACCGGATGCTTGTTATATTCAGCTCGCTAGGATTGCTGCTCATCGCGCTGCTTATATTTTCGGGCTTTGGGCGATCCTTTTTGCCTGAGTTTAATGAGGGAACGATCACCATGACCACAACTTCGATCCCCGGCATATCCCTGGAAGAAAGCAACAGGCTCATTAACAGGATTGATGAGGAAATGCTGGAAATCCCAGAGGTAAAATATGTAAGCAGGAGAACCGGAAGGGCCGAAATGAATGAACACAGTCATGGAGGTTCCAATACCTCTGAGATTGATGTCCCCTATTTACTTGATCAGAGAACATTAGAAGAATTCATGCAGGAAGTAAGGGAACGGCTTGGAAAGGTCCCGGGTATCAATATCAATGTCGGGCAACCCCTTGGTCACCGGATCGACCATATGCTATCGGGCACAAGGGCGAGTATTGCTATAAAACTATTTGGACCGGACCTTTCCACGATGTACCGCCTGGCAAACGAAATTAAGGTATCCATTGAAGGGGTTCCGGGCCTGGTGGACCTGAACGTAGAACAGCTGGTTGAGATCCCTCAGATCCAGATCAGGCCGCGACATGAGATGCTCGCCCGATACGGGATCCCCGGCAACGAACTGACTCATTTTGTTGAGACAGCCATTGCTGGTAAAAAGGTGGCGGAAGTATATGAGAACAACCTGAATTTCGACCTGGTCCTCCGCTACGACGAACGTTTCAGGAACAGCATTGATGCGATCAGGAATACGCTTATTGATACTCACGACGGACAAAAAATACCCCTTAGTTTTGTTGCTGATGTTGTTTCGGTATCTGGCCCAAATGCCATCAACAGGGAAAATGTCAGGCGGAAACTGGTCATTTCGGCGAATACTGCGGGAAGAGATGTTGGAAGCGTGGTAGAGGACCTGCAGGAAATCGTTTCCTCGGAGGTAAAACTGCCTGAAGGATACCGCATCGAGTATGGGGGTCAGTTCGAGAGTGCACAAAGGGCATCGAATACACTTTTAATTACTTCCCTGATCGCCATCCTGGTTATTTTTTTGATTCTCTACCAGGAATTCAGGAGTGCGAAACTGGCCGGAGTGATCCTGATCAACCTTCCCCTGGCCCTGATAGGGGGTGTGGCTGCCATAAAATTGTCGTCCGGAATTCTGAGCATTCCTTCCATCATAGGTTTTATCACTCTTTTTGGAATAGCCACCAGGAACGGAATCCTGCTGATATCAAGGTATATGCACCTGAAACAGGAGGGACTATCGCTTAAGGAAACAATTATCAATGGCTCG
>CAYSAH010000034.1:0-15155 GCA_964428945.1 uncultured Bacteroidaceae bacterium
TGCTATTTCGTCCTTACCGTCTCCATCAACATCGAAGGCATATGGATAGTGGCCTGTTTTGCATTGCTGTGTCCAAAGTAGGTTAAGATGTTCATCATATGCCCATATGTTCCAATACCTGTCTTTTATAAGCAAATCGCTGTCCCTGTTCTTTCCCTGAAGGTCACAAAAATAGATGCAATCACCCAGGATCCTTTTAAACTTGACTGCAGGGGCCTTTGACAATGGTGTTTGAATACGTTTAATTAGTTTACCCGTTCTGCCTTCAACAATATTAAGATAGGAACCCATTGTATATATTACCTCCTTCTGACCGTCACCATCAATATCGTGGATCTGGAAGGCCACATCATTCGTCAGTAAATAATTATCGGGGGCGGGCGCCCCTTTTTGCCAGAGAAGCTCTCCATCAAATGTCATGGCTGTGAGGCAGCTAAGTTCCGAATATGAATCTCCAGGACCGTGATGCACAACCTGCCCGATAAGTATGTCAGCCTCACCGTCAGCATCAAGATCTCCAAACCGCAGATTTCTCCCTGTGCCAAAACCGGGCGTAGAGACTTTTTTCCAAACCACAGGTGTTGAATTTTCATTTATACGCATGGACTGTGCGTTGGAGAGGATGGTTTTGTACCTGTTCATTTTTCTCTTCTCCTTGTTAAGAGTGCTTACCTCTAATTTATAAAAATCGGCTGGTACATCACTTAAAAAGCCAACCTTCCCCCTGAAATAGGTTGGATCTTCAGCCACCAGGCTGAGAGAATCATTAAGAAGCGTGTATATCCTGTTCTCACGGATAAAAACATCACCTTTGTATATTTTACCTTCCTTCCAATCGAACTTTGTTGATGCAAGCACCTTTTCATAGGGCCGGTGTGGTGCAGTTGCTTCCTGGACCATTTTTATAACAAGCATGTTACCTTCCATCCCATAGAAATAGTAACAGCGATCATTCTGGTATTTAAAAACAAGTCCACATTTGTCTAGCAATTTACCAGGGCTGAACATGAATTCTACTTTATAATCGTGCCATATACTGTCTCCGGCGACTATCAATGGATGAGTGTGTCTCTGATAAAGTTCAAGATCCTTGTCCACTGCATGGAAATTCTGACGCAGGTAATTTCCATTTTCACCTTCCACAATCTCCCAGGCAGTATGATATTCCTTCCTCCATCCAAAAGAAGATATTGTCCACGGACCACTTTGTCCTAATCCAGGGATGTAGTGATATTCTGTTAAAGGTCCAGTCCCGGATGAAATATATCCCACGGGAAGCTGATCAAATCCATCCTCAAACAGTGACAACTGCCGAAGGTCTCCAGAGCATGAGACAAGGAAAAGAAGTGTTAAAAGTGAAAAGTACTTCAGAGATCCGTATAGACTGGTCAGTTTTTGCATATTGTTGTAAATATACAATTTTCTATCCTCTTAGTATAGAAATAGGGTATAATGCAGATACTGAAATGAATCATAGCCCGGCATATCAATGATGAAATGATTTTACAAGTTTCATAACATATTCTGCTATCTTTAATATATTTACCATTCGTAAGGAAAGTTATTTTATGCGTAATTATTTTATAATAATCTTATTAATTCTGGCGCAATTTACTCAGGCTCAGAAACCTGTAATTCTTACGGATTATATCTCGCAGGAATCACTTTCCGATTACCAGGTCTATTTCTACCATGATCCGGGATGTAAATTCGACATTTCAACAGTTTATTCTCCATATTATTCGGATAATTTTCAACGGATCGATTTCAGTAATGAAGAACTCGGACTTGATCAAATAAAGCCGGGTGATTGTATGTGGATCAGATTTGTAATGTATAACCGTTCTACTGAACAGATGAGTTTTCACCTTCAGCCGGGACTGTTCAGCATATTTGGCGAATACCGTCTTTACCAACGCTTCGATAACGGGGTGATCACTCAACGGCATTCCGGGTATGATATTGAACCTGTTGATAAGGATGCAAACATCAGTGGATCGGATGACCTGAGGTTTTATATAACACCTGGCGAAAAGGATACTTTGTACCTGTTCACCAAAGTCATCGAAGAATCTGTGATCTCCGAACTTACCTTTACTGTTTCAACGCATGACAGTGTTTTCCAGAAGGATAAAGCCAGAAGAGTAATCTTTGGATTCTTTTTAGGCATTATGATGATCATGATACTTTATCACCTGACGATCTATATTCAGGTCAGGGAGGTTAGCTACCTTTACTATATTCTGTACATCGTTGCTTTCCTGGCTTTTTTTATAAATAAGGAGGGATACATATATGAGATAATTCCCCAGTTCACCAGCGAACCGATCAATTCCTTCCTATTGCAGACTTTCCTGCTATGCTTTCTCCTGCTTGGGCGAGCCTACCTCGATACGAGGAAGAACCTCAAGGTCTGGGACAGGGTACTGCTCATGGCAATCGGATTTATTGTGACAGGTCTTTTGCTGCATTTTTTTACGATAATATTAAGTAACAGGGGATATAAAATTCCTTACCTGGTTACAATAATACTGCTGTCGATCAATATAATTTCAGCTGTTGCCTCGCTCTTCCTTGCGATCATGCCTGCATTTATCCTGAGAAAGAAAGAATTCGCCCCGGCAACCTATTTCCTTATCGCAAATATATTCCTGATCATCGGAGAGATTCTCCTTGTTTTTTATAATGACCTGGCTATTGGAAAGCATGGACTTGAGATCGGAGTTACCCTGCAGATCGTTTCATTTTCTGTGGGCCTGGGAGGGAAGATCAACCTTCTGAAGCGGGACAGGGAGCTTGCACAACGCAGGATCATTGGCCAGCTGAGAGAGAACGCAGCACTAAAGGACAAAGTGAATCTCGAACTCGAGGATAAGGTTAGGGAGAGAACACAAGAGATACGATTACAAAAAGAGCAGATCGAAAAACAAAATAAGGAGATCAAATACAGTTTTGATTATGCAAAGAGGATACAAAGCACTGTACTTCCGCCTTCAGACGTTTTTGAAACACTTTTTGCCGAACATTTCATCTTCTTCAAACCAAAGGATATCGTGAGTGGTGATTTTTACTGGATATCACAAAAAGAAAATAAAATCATCATTACAGCCTCCGACTGTACCGGTCATGGAGTCCCGGGATCCCTTATGAGTATGCTTGGGATCACCATGCTGCATGAGATTGTAAATGAGAAGGATTTTAGCCGTTCCGATGAGATCCTTAATGAATTGCGTATAAATATTGCCAGGACACTAAAGCAGGAGGGCCGGCCCGGTGAACAGAAAGATGGAATGGATATGGCTTTGCTCATTTATGACAGGAATACTGGTGAACTGGAATTCTCCGGGGCCAACAACCCAATGTATATTATCCGGGATGGCAAAATGATAGAATACAAGGGAAACAATATGCCTGTTGCCTACTATGATAATATGACCAATTTTACCAGGCACACCATCCAGCTAAAAAAAGGAGACAGGGTCTACCTCTTCACCGATGGCTTCCCAGACCAGTTCGGGGGACCTGACGGCAAGAAATACAAGTACAAGCCATTCAAGGAACTGTTGCTCGAAGTACACGATCGTTCCATGGAAGAACAACGGAGGATCCTCAGCATGGTTTTTGACGAATGGAAAGGCAGCCTCGACCAGATCGATGATGTGCTGGTAATGGGACTTAGGTTTTAAACAGCTGCTTTTCTATTTCAGAGGCCGGACGAACTTCAATGGAAGACGGGTGGAATCCATTTTTTTTCGACCCATACCGGGAATCAGTCCTGTAATAATGGAGAAGAAGAATTTTGCTCAGGCCAGCACCAGGGCATTTCTTTCAAACAGGCAATGGCCAAGTTTTGTATACCCTTCCGGGGCTACATCGATATTCACACAGATAAGTCCACCCGGTCTGGCTGCATTCATAATATTCATCAGGGCTGCTTCCTTATCATGTGTTCTGCTCACAATATTCAGGGCCACCACTATATCTGCTTTTTCTTCCACTGTTCCTCGCTGCAGGTCTATAACCATTGTTTGTAGCGGAATTGTTATTTCCCCTGTTTCACCCAGTTTATGAACTGCCCGGATAACTTTTGGCTCGCGGTCACACACCAGTATCCTTTTTGGGCTAAGCGGCTTGAATATCCTCAGTATCTCCATAGGTTCAGTGGTTTTCAATCTGAATATTCCGGTCTTCCGGAGGAAACTTTCAAATACGCGGATAAATTTATGCCACCCATTCAGGTCAGCTGTCCTGCCTCCCGGGAGATGCTTTGCCATGAAAGTCACCGAGCCGCCTGGACCAAAATTTATTATTGAAGGATTGCTGATCCCCTTCATTTCGGCAAAAGTCCTGGTGAGTTCCAGGTTATCTATATTTCGGTCCTTCCAGGTTGTTGTCTTAAGCGCCATGAATAAACAGTAAATTTTCCCGGAATTCGTGTCCGGATCATTATTTCAGCCCTATTGTTTCCAGCATAAAGATAGAAATCAATTTGCTTCCTTCTTCTCGCCTTTTTTTATTTTCTTTGTAAGCTGATACACACTTAATAAAAACCATTCATGGCAAAGGTACTCACAAGCAAGGAAGAAAACTATTCTCAGTGGTATAATGACCTGGTAATCAAGGCCGGACTGGCTGAAAACTCAGCGGTCCGCGGTTGCATGGTGATCAAACCCTACGGTTATGCGATTTGGGAGAAAGTTCGCGATCAGCTCGATCGGATGTTCAAGGCTACAGGTCATGAAAATGCCTATTTCCCGCTCTTCATCCCAAAATCATTCTTCAGTAAGGAGGCCGCTCATGTGGAAGGATTTGCCAAGGAATGTGCAGTTGTTACCCATTACAGGCTGAAGACAGATGAGGTTAACGGTGGTATCATGGTCGATCCTGACGCTGCACTGGAAGAGGAACTTATTATTCGTCCGACTTCAGAGACCATCATCTGGAACTCCTATAAGAACTGGATACAGTCATACAGGGATCTTCCCATTCTGATCAACCAATGGGCCAATGTTGTCCGCTGGGAAATGAGGACCCGTCTTTTCCTCAGGACCGCTGAATTTCTCTGGCAGGAAGGGCATACGGCCCATGAAACAAAGGATGAAGCAATAAAGGAAGCTGAACTGATGGTAAATGTGTATGCCGAATTTGCTGAAAAGTACATGGGTATCCCTGTTCACATCGGCGTAAAGAGTGAAGCGGAACGTTTTGCAGGAGCACTTGAAACCTACTGTATTGAAGCTCTTATGCAGGACGGAAAAGCTCTGCAGGCAGGAACTTCACATTTCCTGGGTCAGAACTTTGCCAAAGCCTTCGATGTGCAATTCACCAGCAAGGAGGGAAAACTGGAATATGTCTGGGCAACTTCCTGGGGCGTCTCAACAAGGCTTATGGGTGCAATTGTTATGGCACATTCAGATAACAATGGATTAGTTCTTCCTCCTAAACTTGCCCCGATCCAGGTCGTTATCGTCCCAATTTATAAAGGTCCGGAGCAACTTGGCGGGATAAGTGAAGTAGCCCTTAGAATAAAATCACAGATCGAAGCAAAAGGTATCTCAGTAAAATATGATGACCGTGACACCCAGAAACCGGGATGGAAGTTTGCTGAATACGAGTTAAAAGGCGTTCCTGTAAGAATAGCGATCGGACCAAGGGATGTTGAAAATAGCACTATTGAACTCGCCCGTCGGGATACCCTGGAAAAATCGGTCATGCCACAGGCAGGGATCGCTGAACATGTTGAACAGCTGTTGACAGATATCCAGGAAAATATTTATAAAAAAGCACTGGATTTCAGAACAGCAAACAGCCATTCTGTTGACACTTGGGATGAATTCGTTGATATCATTGAGAATAAAGGCGGTTTTGTTTCCGCGCACTGGGACGGTACAAGTGAAACGGAAGAAAGGATAAAGGAACTTACCAAGGCAACGATAAGGCTGATCCCCTTGGATGGTAAAAATGAACCCGGGAAATGTATCTATACAGGCAAAGTTTCTGCACGCAGGGTGCTCTTTGCCAAGGCTTACTAAACCATTACCGGCTTCCTGAATACCTCTTAAGTAACATACGAATTCATTTCGGATTTGTATTGAAATAATGTATTTTTCGAATAAACTAATATTAAAACCCTATGAAAATTACTAGCAAATTCTTATTGTTACTCCTCCTGGCTGCGTCCATGATATCCTGTAATAAAGAACAGCCACCTTACCAGGATCTCTTCTCAGGGACCATCCCCTATCTAGAGCTTTCCGGTGGGGATATCAATCCCTTTGTGATCTACCTGGATATTCATGAGAAAGTGATCAATTACATGGAGAAAGACGTCGCCTATACCGTAATTTATGAGACCGGCGATCTTGTTCAAATTGAAACGAATATCCAGCTGGCTGATGGGGTAGTTGTCAATAAAATATCCTATTCGGTGCAGGATGAAAGGCTTACCCTCGCCCTTGAAGGTCTGAACAGGAACATCCTGATTGAAAAGTACGACAGGATGATCGAAAGAAAAGTTAACGAGTTTGCAAGTGTACAACTGATGTCAGATATTTCACATCTAACCGACAATCAGAAGGCAATGCTGAATAAACTATTTGGTGTTGCTATGATCATGGATGAACTTTTCTGGATGGAGGCCTGCCCTGGTAAAGATCAGTTAATGGCCGGATTAACTGATCCGGCGCAGATCGAATTTTTTAAACTCAATTATGGTCCTTGGGAGAGATTGAATGACGACCTCCCCTTCCTGAGAGGCATAGGGCCAAAACCTGAAGGAGCTGGATTCTATCCGGCAGATATGACACGGGAAGAATTCGAGAAATTTGACGGGGAAGGAAAAGAGAGCCTTTACACGATCATAAAAAGGAAGGCAGACGGAAACCTTGAGGTTGTTCCTTACCATGTTGCTTTTGAAAGCCAGGTAAAAAAGGCTGCGGATATGCTTTTAGAAGCTGCAGATCTTGCAGATGATGAAGGATTTCAAAAATACCTTCGTTTACGGGCTGAAGCGTTGCTGACTGACGATTACTATGCCTCCGACATGGCCTGGATGGACATGAAATCCAATGACATAGATTTTGTTGTGGGTCCGATCGAGAATTATGAGGATAAACTCTATAACTACAAAGCAGCCCATGAATCATACATCCTTATAAAAGATAAGGAATGGAGTGATAAGCTTGAGTTTATAAGTTCATTCCTACCGACTCTTCAAAAAGCTTTGCCGGTACCTCCAAAATATAAAAAGGAGGTTCCTGGCAGTGATTCAGACCTAGGGGCCTATGATGTGGTGTATTACGCTGGTGACTGCAATGCGTCAAGCAAGACCATTGCGATAAACCTGCCAAATGATGAGAGGGTACAATTGTCAAAGGGAAGCAGGAAACTGCAGCTTAAAAATTCTATCCGTTATAAATTTGAAGAGATACTTGTCCCCATCAGCAATGTGCTTATAGCCGAAGATCAGAGGGAACATATTAAGTTTGATGCTTTCTTTGAAAATACAATGTTTCACGAAATTGCCCATGGGCTCGGTCTTAAGAATACAGTAAACGGAAAGGGAACGGTACGCAGTGCCCTGAAGGAACAATACAGTGCCATTGAAGAGGGAAAAGCAGATATTCTCGGATTGTATCTCGTCTCCAAATTAGTTGAGATGGGTGAATATGGAGATAAAGACCTGATGGATAACTACGTTACCTTCATGGCCAGCATTTTCAGGAGTGTACGCTTTGGTGCAGCAAGCTCCCATGGCAAATCCAATATGATCCGGTTCTATTATTTCCAGGAAAAAGGAGCTTTTATACGCGATGACGCAACGGGTACATACAGGATCGATTTTGAAAAAATGACAGAGGCAATGAACAGCCTTGCGGAAGAAATCCTCACCATCCAGGGGAACGGAGATTATGAGACTGCAAAGCAAATTGTTGAGCAAAACGGCTTTATCCGTGAAGGACTTCAGAAGGATCTTGACAGGCTGGAAGCCCTCAGCATCCCTGTCGATATAAGATTCGAACAGGGACCCGAAATGCTCGGACTTAAAAATTTATAATTTTTGCATCATCGGGTGAACCACATTTCAACTCAATTGTTAATTAGCATAACGAAAACAAGAAACTAAATTTAAAATATGTAATTATGGCTGTATTAGTAGGTAAAAAAGCTCCTAAATTCAGTGCTCCGGCAGTTGTAAACGGTGGCACAGTGGAAGAAAATTTTTCATTGGATCGATATCTTGGAAAGAAATATGTGATCTTTTATTTCTATCCTGCTGATTTTACATTCGTTTGTCCTACGGAAATTCTTGCTTTCCAGGATAAAATGCATGAATTCGAAGTGAGAAACGTAGCAGTTGTTGGTTGTTCGGTTGATTCAGAATTCTCACATTGGAAGTGGTTACAAACTGAATTAAAAGACGGTGGTATCAAAGGTGTAAAATACCCTTTGGTTGCAGACCAGTCAAAAACCATTTCAGAGAACTATGATGTACTTGCAGGCGACTGGGATTACAATGAAGCAGGAGAAGCAGTTTTTAATGGTATCCCCCAATCATACAGGGGACTTTTCCTTATCGACAAGGAGGGACGTGTTCGTCACCAGGTTGTAAACGACATGCCCTTGGGTCGCAGTGTTGACGAGGCTTTAAGGATGGTGGATGCACTCCAGTTCTTTGAGGAGAATGGGGAAGTATGCCCGGCTGACTGGCACATGGGAGATAAAGGTCTGAAGGATACCCAGGAAGGTATTGCCTCCTATCTTAGCGAAAGAAAATAATCTAAAATCTTATTATTACCAAGAGGCTGTTTCAAAAGTGAGCTTAACTTTTGAAACAGCCTCTTTATTTGTGAATAAACCTGTGGGTAACTCCTACCTTTCGGACTGCAGATTATCAGTTTAAAATTCCCTAACTTTAGGCAAACATGATCGAAGCATTTAAAAAATATTTAGATCAAAAAAAACTCTGCAGCAAGGGCGAGGATATTATGCTGGCTGTCAGCGGTGGCATTGATTCGGTTGTAATGACCGACCTGTTCTGCTCTGCAGGCTATTCCTGCTCCATCCTTCATTGTAATTTCGGCTTGCGTGACGCTGAATCTGACGGAGATGAGGCCTTCGTCAGGTCGCTTGCAGCCAGGTATGAAATTCCGGTTTTTGTAAAGAGATTTGAAACTGAGGAATATGCCAGCGAAAATGGGATATCGATCCAGATGGCTGCCCGTGAATTAAGGTACCGTTGGTTTGATGAGATGGCAGAGAAACAGCAGGCTGAGCATATCGCCACCGCCCATAATATGAATGATTCTGTTGAGACCGTTCTGCTTAACCTCACAAGGGGTACAGGTATTAAAGGCCTGTCCGGGATCCCTGTGATAAATGGAAAATATATCAGGCCCTTGCTTTTCGCATCAAGACATGAAATAGGCGGGTATTGCAAGGAGAATAAGCTTCAATACCGTGAGGATTCATCCAATACAAGCAGGAAATATAACCGCAACAAGATCCGTCATGACCTTCTTCCTATTTTTGAGGAGATCAATCCTGCGTTCATCCGCACCATGAATGATAACATAAGGAGATTTGAAGAATCGCACCAGATATATAGTGAACAGGTAATGCAAAAGAAAAATGAACTTTTCAGTTACCTTTCCACTCATATTGAGATCAACCTTGAGGCACTGAAATGTCTTGAACCTATATCAACCTGGCTTTTTGAGCTTTTCTCAGAATTCGGATTTTCGATGGATCAATGCGTAAATATCGGGAAGATACTCGATTCAGATTCAGGTAAACAATTCATATCCCCAACCTACAGGCTTTTTAAAGACAGGGATAAACTCCTGCTCTACAAGTCAGAAGATGCATCGTTCCAAAGATATTACATTGATTCTCCTGAAAGCAGGGCAACCCTGCCATTCTCAATGGATATAGAGGTACTGGAAAAATCCCAACTCGCTGATTTTCCAGATTCTCCAAACATTGCAGTACTTGACCTGGAAAAGATAAATTTTCCCTTGATCCTCAGAAAATGGCAGCATGGTGATTATTTCTTCCCCCTTGGAATGGAACAAATGAAGAAAGTCAGCGACTTTTTTATTGACAATAAAGTCCCGGTTCCGGTTAAGGACAGGACCTGGATAATGACCAGTGGAAAAAAAATCGTCTGGATAATGGGTCATCGGATCGATAATCGTTACAGGATCACCCCAGATACAAAAACAGTGTTAAAACTGCACCTTTACTAAGCCGAAATTCCTGGAGAAGGGAACAGCAATCAATGCTTCATCCCGATATTCGTTCTCAACTGTTTAAAGAGTTCCTTGAAGGCTTCAGAATCTCCTTCCCTGATCATCCCGATCAGTATGTTCAGCTTATCTCTCACATTTTCAACCTGCTCGAGGCTATAAGGACTCATCAGGATCTCTGACAGCAGGAAATCGTCTTCCGATAACAAACCTTTCGCTATTTCGTTGTGTTTCCTGAAGGTTGTTCCTGGTGCATTCTGTTCCTTCATACACGACGCAAAAACCAGGGAAGAGGAAAATGGAAGTGAGAGTGAGTACGCAATTGTTTGATCATGTTCATCAAAGGAATAATCATGCACCCTGATGTTCAGTCCATCGTAAAGTTTCCTGAAAAAACCAGCTCCTTCCGGATCAGACTCCTTAATAATTATGGCATTTTCATTCCTTAGGTTCCTGACGTCACCAAAGGTTGGTCCGAACATCGGATGGGTGGAAACAAAGCGAAAGCCAGATGCATTGTAGAAATCAGCCAGCCCGGTTTTTACGGAGGTGATATCAGCCAGGATACAGTTCTTTGGAAGGTAATGAAGGATCTCTTTGAAGACCGCTATGGTTTTTTTCAGGCTGACCGCGTTTATCAGTATATCTGGCGTGAAATCGAGGATATCTTCGAGGTATATGAATTTTCGTGAATTAAAGAAATATTTCAGTTTGCTTCGATCTGAATCATAAACTCCTACTTCATAATCAAGACAAAGGGATTCAACCAGCCAGGATCCCATGTTTCCGGCGCCAACAATTGCTATTCTCATATCAGATGATCGTATCTTTTGGATTATTTATTCTATTTATTTGCTGGGCCTGTATAAGCATATCGGCGATTACGATCGCTGTTGCGGCCTCAAGAACAACCGGGACTCTCAGGGCAATGCAGGTATCGTGTCGTCCTTCAATGGTAAGATCCTGCATCTCATTTGAAACAAAATTCATCGTTCGCTGGGTCTTATGCGTACTGGAAGTGGGCTTTACAACCACCCTGAATACTACCTCGTTTCCGTTTGTAATACCTCCATTAATTCCACCGGCATGATTTGTTTCTGTTTTTCCTTCACCGTTTATGAAATTATCATTGTGTTCACTGCCCCGCATTTTAGCTGCAGCAAATCCTGCTCCGAATTCTATTCCCTTGATTGCCGGGATGGAAAATACCATATGGCTGATGACAGACTCAAGTGAATCAAAGAAGGGTTCACCTGCACCTGCAGGGATACCATTGATCCTGCATTCAACAATTCCACCTATTGAATCTTCTTCTTCAACAGCCTTTTTAATGGCAGCTTCAATATCGGAACTGCCGCCTACCTCCAGGATGCTTGCGCTGACCCTCGCCGGATCAATTATCCGCTTTGCAATCACTCCTGCTGCAACAAGTCCTGTTGTAAGTCGTCCTGAAAAATGACCTCCACCCCTGTAATCTTCATAACCCCCGAATTTTTTAAAAGCTGTAAAATCGGCATGTCCTGGTCTTGGGGTCTTCCTTAGTTCAGTATAGTCTCTTGATCGTGTATTTTTATTTTCGAACTGGATCAGAAGGGGGGCTCCACTTGTATACCCGTTATAAACCCCGGTTTTTATGACAGGATTATCATCTTCCTGCCTGGGTGTTGTTCCCGGCGCCCCGCTTTTCCTCCTTGCCAGGTCAGCCAGCAAATCTACCTCTGAAATTGAAATTCCGGCAGGCACACCATCAAGAAGAACACCGACAATTTGCCCATGTGACTCTCCGAAAATACTAATCCTGAATAATTTACCGAATGAGTTCATTTCTTGTGTATTTGATTGAACAAAGAATTGATCTGATCATATGTCAGCTGACCCGGAGCTGTAGCGTCCTTGGCTGAGAGTGCGGCAAAGGTGAATTCCGCTCCCAGATCCAATGCTGCGAGCCGGGTTATTTTTCCGGGATCGCCCATCCCCAATACTACTTTCCTTCCCTCTTCACCATATAATGAAAGTAAGCGAGCATTGTCCTTTTTTGAATTTACCATACAGGCTATCTTGGCAACATCTGCACCGGAACTGTAGCAGGAATGAAGAATGCTTGCCAGTTCATCAGAAGTAGGAGTGAACTCAAAATTATGATAGGAAAGGATGAGGCTACATGCCTTCTTTCTTGCCAGTTCAGAGATCACTGCGATCAGCGCAGGTGCAGATTCAATTTCAATATCAACATATGCGGCGCCAAGTTCAACTGCCTGCAAAAGGATCTCCTGACGCCTTTCTTCAGGATACATTCCTTGCCTGCAAGTGGCGATCTGCCTGATATTTTTATTGATCAGTCCCTTCAATGCCGATGGCTCATCATGCATCAGATCATACCTGACTTCAACCAGGGTAGGATTTAATTCGTTAACATCCCTAATCTGTTCTCTATTTCCTATGCTAATACAGATCATTAACCGCGGCTTTTAGTGAGTCAAGATCCATTTTATAAATAAATGCTTCACCGATCTTTCTGAGAAGTATGAAGCTCAGATATTCTCCGCTTCTTTTTTTGTCTTTCAGCAAAGTATTAAACAGATCATCAGGAGCAAGGTCAGTTGATACCGGCAGTCCTGAATCTGCAATCAGCTTTGTAAGCCTGGAGGCATGAGCCTTGTGAAGGAATCCCAGGTTTACAGAAATATTTGCTGCCATAACCATCCCCGTTGCCACCGCCTCACCATGCAATATACCGGTCAACTTTTCTATGGCATGCCCGAGTGTATGACCAAAATTCAATAATTTCCGTTCACCCAGCTCGCTGACATCAGCGTGTACAATATCCACTTTTATTGAGGCAGAGCCCGAAATAATATGCTCCAGCGGTTCTGGTTCCAGGCTTAGAATATTTTTGTAATGACCTTCCAAATACTCAAATAACTCCAGGTCACGAATGGCTCCGTATTTTATCACTTCGGAAAATCCGGAAACAAGTTCCTTATGATCAAGGGTAATCAGCAAGTCAAGGTCACACCATACAAATTCAGGTTGTCTGATCACTCCGATCATATTTTTGAAACCATCGAGGTTTACCCCGTTCTTTCCCCCTATACTTGCATCCACCTGTCCAAGAAGGGTTGTGGATATAAATCCGAAATTTATTCCCCGCATAAATGTCGAGGCAACAAAACCGGCCAGGTCTGAAACCAGTCCACCCCCTATCCCGACAAGAAATGAGCTGCGATCGGCCTCAAGTTCGATCATTTTCCTGAACACCTCTTCAACAAAACCCAGGCTTTTTTGCTTTTCTCCCTGCGGGATCAATATGACATCAAACCCGGCAAATTTATTTTGATTGTACCTGAAAACATTTTCATCGACAAGGATGATCAACTTTCCTCCATGGATCGTATGAAGTCCGTCGACAAGACCTCTTCCTATTATTACAGAAGTCCGATGATTATCAATATTTAGGGTAAGTTCATGCATTCAGATTAATCTTCGTTCATGATCCTGGTCTGCTTGTTAATAGATTCCTGGTGGATCGCCCTGAATATCTTGTTGATTATATCTTCACTGAGACCTTTCCTTTCGCCAAGAATAAGCCTGCTTCGAAGCATATCGTCCCACCTTTTGTTCTGAAGGATCGTAATGTTATTGATCTTTTTATAATTTCCTATTTGTTCCACAACCTTCATACGTTCATCCAGGAGATTGATCAGCCTGTCGTCAAGCTTATCGATCTTATCACGAAGCTCTGCAAGGGTAAGCATCAATTCTTCATCCACGTCCGGATCACGCAGTATCAACCTGTCCAGAATTCCTTTCAGCGCAGCGGGAGTTACCTGCTGTTTTGCATCACTCCAGGCTTTATCGGGATTAATGTGTGTTTCAATGATTAGTCCGTCAAAATTAAGGTCCATTGCTTTCTGACTGATATCATAAAGTAGCTCCCTGTTTCCGCAAATATGACTTGGATCGGTAATTATGGGAAGTTCCGGGATCCGTCTTCTTAATTCAATTGGAACCTGCCAGTGCGGGGCATTCCTGTAGATTGTATTTTCGTAAGTGGAAAACCCGCGGTGTATGGCGGCGATCTGCGTAATTCCTGCCTGGTTTACCCGCTCAATTGCACCTATCCAGAGATCAACATCCGGATTTACAGGATTCTTAACAAATACAGGAATTGTTATGCCTTTTAAACTGTCGGCTATATCCTGAACAGCAAAGGGATTTGCAGTGGTTCTGGCTCCGATCCACAATATATCCACCCCGTATTTTAGAGCTTCTTCAACATGCTCCTTTGTTGCTACTTCTGTCGCAACAAGCATCCCTGTCTCTTTTTGGACAGTCTGCAGCCAGGGTAAACCAACGGATCCGATACCTTCAAATGCATTTGGCCTGGTGCGCGGTTTCCAGATACCTGCACGGTAGATCCTTACACCTAAAGCTGCGATCTCCTTTGCAGTGTTTAATACCTGCTCTTCTGATTCGGCGCTGCAGGGACCCGCCATAATAAGGGGTCTTTTATTCTCAATTCCTGAAAGCCTGATAGGCTTCAAATCAACCTCAACAACCATAATTCCGTTTATTCTAAATGAACATTACCTTTAATATATTCACCCATCACCATCAATCCGTGTGTAAAGGGTTTAATTGATTCCATTGCCCGCTGGTACATATCATAATCATTGATCTCCAGGTCAACATAAAACTGGTATTCCCAGTCCATTCCAATAATTGGCATTGACTGAATTTTAGCAAGGTTGATCTCATGGAAGGAGAATATGGAAAGAATCTTTGAGAGAGAACCAATCTTGTGCGCCAGTGCAAAGTGAATAGAAGCCTTATTCACCATAGATTTATCGACCTCTCCACCGTTTTCTGTAAGGATAAGGAACCTTGTATAATTCATCTTATTGGTCT
>CAYSAH010000034.1:15165-16062 GCA_964428945.1 uncultured Bacteroidaceae bacterium
AGCCCAGGTCACGGCAGGTTTCAAACTCTTCTTTGGTCTCTATTCCCTCGGCAAGAATGTTGAGACCATATTTATCAGCAGCAAGCCGGCTTGCGATCGCTCCAGCATCCCTTGTCTGGTTAAGTTTTATATCACGTGCACTTAAAGCAGTATCGATACTTTCAATAAGGCGGATATGAGGGTAATTCTTAAAGAAAGATTTACACTGGAGAATTGCCATGGCATGTGAATAAACCTCTTTAATATTAGAAATCTCAACACCCGGCAGAGCAACAAGGTTCTGCCTGATCCTTAAATATATCTCCCCAATAATACGCATAGGTGTTGCTTTCAGCAGGTTATAGTTTGGGAGGATACTGCCTGCAAGGGAGTTTTCTATGGCCATGATCCCATAATCAGATTTCTGGTCCTTCAGTGATGTCAGGATATCCATGAAAGTGTCACTGGGCAATATCTCAATCTCCTCTTCCCCAAAATACTTCTGTGCAGCAAGCTCATGGAAAGCGCCAAATCCGCCCTGTATAGCAATTCGTTTCATTGTAGAGGATTCTATTATCAAATTCTATTCTATTCCAGACTTAAAAAAATTATGACCTGAATTTCCTTACACAGATTTCATTTCTACCTAAAACAAAAATACCCGACGAATACGCCGGGTACCATCATACTTCTATCCCGACTTCTAGCAGAGAGCCCAAAAATAGAAATAATATGTACCGAAATTTGCTTTCATAATTTGACTTTGCAAACGTAATTATAATAATTCAAATTTCAAAAGTTTATAAGTGATCGGAAGGATTAATAATAAATTATTAAATAGCTGACATAAAATTCCGTAAAACAAGAACCAGTAAGACCTTTTTCACCCTATTCTGAAAAACACTACTTTTAAATTCC
>CAYSAH010000035.1:0-16030 GCA_964428945.1 uncultured Bacteroidaceae bacterium
GGACAGGGTTTGTGGTAGTGAAAAGGTGCCCTCGTTTTCGATATCCGTTTATCAGATTTATGACCTTAAACTCCTTGTCAAATGCATCCGAGAATTCACCGTTGAAATGTGAGCGGGCAAATTCAAAGCCATGGAAGAATTTTTGCCAGGAGGATTCAACGGAATCAGGATCTTTCAGGAATTGTTGATACATTTCTTCGATCACAGCGATGTCAAGGTTACCTATATATGAGAATTTATCCATATTTGGCCGGGGGTATTTATTTTTATGCCTTAGGCAAAGGTATTGTTTTTTAAAATTGATGAACCTGTAAGTGCCTTAATTAAGGGTATAATATTGGTTTGAAACATATTTATCATACAAAATGTTTGTTTCATTATCATCATGCTATTGTTTAACATATGGTTCAAGTATCTTTTTTATGTTAATTTCGCAGCAAATTAATTCGAAAGAAATAATTATTACTCACCAAAAATCATTCGACAAATTATGAAAATTGGTATTTTAAAAGAGTCTGCGGGTGAAAACAGGGTTTCCTTGATGCCCGAAATTGTAAAAGCACTTGCCGGGCTTAAAGTATCTGTAATGGTTGAAAAAGCTGCCGGGTCAGGTGCATCAATTTCTGATGCCTTGTATGAGGAAGCGGGAGCACAGATTGCATCAAGGACCGATGTGATAAAGAATTGCGACCTTCTTACAATGGTTAATGGTCCGGCTGCTGAGGAAGTCAGGAAGCTGGGCAAAGGAAAAATTGTAGTAGCCGCAGTAAACCCACTAACAGAGCATGCTCTTGTTAAGGCATATGCAGAATCAGATGTGACGCTGTTCAGCCTGGATATTATTCCGCGAACCACAAGAGCACAGGCAATGGATATACTTTCATCGCAGGCTACTGTTTCAGGCTATAAAGCAGTTTTGGATGCTGCCGGCAGATTGCCCGGCTTCCTACCCATGTTCATGTCTGCCGCCGGTACAATAAAGCCTTCAAAGGTGTTGATCCTTGGTGCTGGCGTAGCCGGATTACAGGCAATAGCAACATCCCGTAAACTGGGTGCTGTTGTTGAAGCATTTGATGTTCGTTCAGCTGTTAAGGAGGAGGTTCAGAGCCTTGGTGCAAAGTTTGTTGAAGTGGAAGGCGCTAAAGATGATGCAGCTGCAGGAGGCTATGCAGTTGAGCAGACGGAAGAATTTAAAGAACGTCAGAAACAAATGATCCATGATCATATTGTAAAGGCAGATATAGTTATTTGTACAGCACAGATTCCTGGTCGGAAAGCTCCACTACTTGTTACAAAAGCAGCAGTTGAGGCTATGAACCCTGGTTCTGTGATCATTGATCTTGCTGCATCTTCAGGTGGTAACTGCGAACTTACAAAGAACGGGCAGGTTATTACCGAGTATGGTGTAACTATTGTAGGTGAATCGAATTATCCGTCACTTATGCCAAGGGACGCAAGCCAGATGTTTGGTAAAAATGCATTTAACTTTCTGAAGTTGATTATTGGGGAAGAGGGAGAACTGAATCTGAACTGGGAGGATGATCTCGTGATCGGGACATTGGTTACCCATGATAAGGAAGTTAAGAATGCAAGAGTTAAAGAATTTATGAATCAGTAAAAGTTAATACAAATGGATGCTATACTGGAATTTTTCTATTCGAATAAAGAAGCAATTTTTATTATTGCATTGACAGTTTTTCTCGGTCTGGAAGTAATCTCAAATGTTCCCTCAGTTTTACACACACCACTTATGTCTGGGGCCAACGCAATCAGCGGGGTTATAATAATCGGGGGAATTATCCTTGTCGGGCATGCAGATCTAGAAAACCTGAAAGAAGGATCGCATTTGCTGAACCTTATCCTTGGGATCTTCGCCCTGTTCTTCGGAACTCTTAATGTGGTTGGAGGTTTCGTGGTTACAGACCGGATGCTGGAAATGTTTAAAAAGAAAAAAAAGTAAGCTGAGAGAATTATGAATACATTAATTGATACGATATCGAACGGAGATATTATCCTGGAATTCAGTTATCTCCTTGCTGCAATATTTTTTGTAATTGGACTTAAATTGCTGAGCCATCCGGAGAGTGCCAGGAGGGGTAACCTTTGGGCAGCCGCTGGTATGTTGCTGGCAATGATAACAACAATGTTCCTGCACAGGGGTGGGGAACCGGTCTCATCAATAAAAACCGGCAACCTGGTTATAATCATAGCAGCAATTGCGATCGGCTCTGTGGTTGGGGCTGTCATTGCGAGAAGGATCAAAATGACTGCCATGCCTCAGCTGGTTTCATTTTTCAATGCCAGCGGAGGTGCTGCATCTGCGCTGGTCGCGTTGATCGAGTTTTCAAACCCTGATAACCAGTCAACACTTGTAACATTGCTTGGACTCACCATTGGGAGCATAGCATTCAGTGGTAGTATGATCGCATATGGGAAACTAAATGGGAATATCAAAGATATTTTTGCCAGGTGGATGACTTATGTCAACCTGTTTTTTATGGCTGCAGTAGTAGCCGGTGTGGTCATTGTTATGTTGACCCATGCTCCGGTTGAAACAAAGCAGATCATGGTATATGGATTATTGGCTCTCTCTCTGATCTATGGAGTCACCTTCGTTATGCCGATCGGAGGAGCAGATATGCCGGTTGTTATATCCTTGCTGAATAGTCTGACAGGTATTGCAGCCGCTATGGGTGGGTATATATATAACAACCAGGCAATGATACTTGGAGGTATTTTTGTTGGAGCTGGTATGATCCTAACCCTCCTTATGTGCAGGGCAATGAATCGATCCCTGATAAACGTGATTATTGGTGCATTTGGAGGAGGCGGAGCAGGTATTGACCGTGAGGCAGGGATAATAAAGGAGGTTTCACTTTCTGACGCAGCAGTTTTGTTAAGTTATTCGAGTAAAGTTGTTATTGTTCCGGGATACGGACTTGCTGTTGCACAGGCCCAACATGTTTGCAATGAGATGGTAAAACTTCTGGAGGACAAAGGGGCAGAAGTGAAGTTTGCAATTCATCCGGTAGCGGGTCGTATGCCAGGACATATGAACGTATTACTGGCAGAAGCAGATGTACCCTATGAGCAACTTGTAGAAATGGATGACATTAATCCGGACATGACCAATACTGATGTTGTGGTTGTTATTGGTGCGAATGATGTTGTTAACCCGGCTGCACTGGACGATCCTTCAAGTCCGATATACGGAATGCCGATCATCAAAACTCACGAGGCAAAAAATATTATTGTTATGAAACGTGGAATGGGGAAGGGTTATGCAGCAATTGAAAATTACCTTTTCTACAATGAAAAAACCCGGATGCTATTCGGAAATGCCAAGGACACTCTTCAAAAGCTCGTTGCTGAGATTAAAAGCTTATAAAAAGGCGAACATTTTCTTGCAAGGGAGGCTTTTTGCCTCCCTTTTTTTAACAATTGCATGAGGTATGATTCTGGATTGGTCTTGTTTTTTTGCAAGTCTGGTCCTGAAAGACTGGCCTTTTATAAAATCGGTAAATTGGCAAAGCAGTTATTAATAATGATCTTAAGTAATAATCTTAGAGCAAAGCAATTAATTGGTATTTTTGAAACATAAAATATTTGTACCCGTTTAGGTTCGCGATAGTTCGTATGTATGTATTTTAGGTTACTTCTATTTTTCCTGTTTTCGTCAATGCAGCACCTCAATAATATTTCAGGATAATCTGATTTAGGTCACTTTGCTCCTGATCCATCTGCAACAGTATTGATTCTTTATGTTTAGACTCTGGTAGAGTGACATTTAGCTGGTACATATTATGGGTTAACTCAGCGGCTCTTTTAACTGATAGATAGGAGTTTTCAGCTTTTAAGACCCTTTCTAACTCTTTATAAATTGAATATGATGTAAAGGAGATGCAGATATGCCCTTCAATTCTGTGTCGTAAGCGATGATAAATAGGACGGATCTTCAAGTCTGTTTTTGAAATCCTATAGGCTTTTTGAATCATTCAAAGGTTATTGTAGTTGTCAATAATTTGGGTTGCTCTCAGAGAAGTATAAGTAATGTATCCCTTCAGTCCATCCCATCGCTGATCTGCATTGTATTTGTCATAATCTATCTCCACTTGCACATCACCTGTTAGCTTCAGGTATTTGTTGTATCCCCGGTTATTGATATTGGCTTTTATCAGCCTGCCTCTTTTCATACTCTTCTCCAGTCTGGCAAGTCCCCTTTCCCTGTTGTGACGGTCTTTTGCTGCCCTTCTATCGGAGAAGGCTAAAACAACTCTTTGTTTTTTTCCCCTTCTGATGCTTATCGAGTGGCTATCCTGCCACGCTTCCTCCAGGATCCTGTCTTTGATCCTTGCAGACTCATTCTTAATCCTGGCACCAAGAATATACTGATAGCCATTGGACTCAGGCATTTGGATGTTATCGTTGTTCAGCAGGCCAGCATCTGCAATGATCACAGGCTTATCCAGATTGTATCGCTCTTCAAACTTTTTAATGGTAGGCAAAAGGGTGTGGCCCTCGAAAATATTACCCTCAAAAATGTCATAACCTATGGCAAAGCCATGCAGACCTACCAATAATCCTAGATAAATCTGGGGGTTCTTATGCTTCCCCACTTATGAAAATCCTGTCCGGCCCAATCACTTGTGCCTGAGAGTTCCTCATATCAATGAGAAAACTCTTTAGTTTAGCATCATCCTCATTGACAAATAGTGTTCCTGACCCCCTCCATTTTCTGAACCTCTTGTCGAGCTCGCTGGTAGAGAAACTCAATCTCTTGCGCCGTTCTACCACTTCCTATTGTCATCAAAACTTTGTATTTGCCACGATCTTTGGATACTATCTGGATGCTATAGCTACCGCTACGGTTCTTATTTTTTTCTAATAAATACCACAAAAGCAGCTTTGCAACACCCAAATTAGAAAAACCACATTTGAAAATAAAAACGTTACGAGAAAATAGTCACGAAGTGACGAAAACAGGAGGTATTAATTTCAATCATAAGAAGTTTCCCTTTACAATTATTATATTTGATCTGGTGCCACTGTTAACGGACGTATTTCTAATATTTAATCAATTGCCGGCATGAAAATTATACTATTTTTAGTTTTCTTTTTACCTTTTTGTTTCACTGGATCAGGGCAATCACAGGAAGAGCGTAAGGTCAATCCCCTGGAAATAGGTTCTGAAATGCCATATTTTTCCCTTCCTGGAGTTGATGATTTGTACTATACACCTGAGAATTTCAAGGACAAAATGTTATTGTTGGTGATCTTTACATGTAACCATTGTCCAACTGCACAGGCCTATGAGCAGCGGATCAAAGATCTTTATAATGATTATTATTCAAGAGGAGTCGGATTTGTCGCTATATCGCCCAATAACAATGATGCTTTAAGTCTGGCTGAATGTGGCTATACTGATTTGGATGATTCTTTTGAGTCGATGAAGCTGAGAGCTAAGGATATCGGCCTTGAATTTCCTTACTTATATGATGGTGACTCAGGAGAAACTTCAGTAAAATTTGGTCCTGTAGCAACACCCCATGTTTTTATCTTTGACGAAGAGAGAAAATTACGTTACAGGGGGAGAATTGATGATATGGAAAGCCCATATGAGAAGCCGGGCTCAAGCGATACCCGAAACGCATTGGAAGCTTTGTTATCAGGTGAAGCAGTGGATGTCGAAACAACAAAAACGTTCGGTTGTTCAGTGAAATGGCCATGGAAAGATGCTTGGACGAAGCAACTCATCGTAAATTGGTCTGAAGAAGAGGTATCCCTTGTTGCTGCAGATAAAGCGTTGCTTTCAGCCATAGTTTCCAATGAAGGAAAAAACCTTCGCCTGATAAATGTATGGGCTACATACTGTGGTCCATGTGTAATTGAATTCCCTGAGCTTGTTGAGACTTACCGGATGTATAGTGGGTGATGCTTTGTTTTTGTTTCTATAAGTATTGATAAACCTGGAAATGAAGATAAGGTGCTTAAATACCTTAAGGAAATGCAGGCTTCCGATCATAACTATATATGGGCAGGAGGAACATCCTATGAGGCAATAGATATAATTGATCAGGAATGGCAGGGATCTTTGCCGTATACTATGGTGGTTAAACCAGGTGGTGAGATAATTTTTAAACGTTCAGGCCCTGTCAATATTCTTGAACTCAGGAAGGTTATCATTGCTGAACTTGGAAGATATTTTGCTGATGATAAATAAGTGCTTATCTTAATGAAATGATCAACCTGTCCAGGGATATCGTTCGCCGATAATTCACCACGGCTTACCGATTTTGTGTTTATTTGTAAACACTTAGAATGTACATTTGAGGCATTAATCAATTTTTGGAGAAATGGAAAAGCAAAGTAATTCATTTAAACGAAATTCCCGGGCACATCTTTTTCTTGGGATTATCCTGGTTTTACTTGGAATCGCAGTGCTTGCAGAGATTTTTGATGCAGTTCCATGGCGGATGAGGGATCTGATTTTTAGCTGGCAAATGATTTTGATTGTACTTGGCATTATTTTTATTTCAGGCAGGGACAGCAAATCTACAGGTTATATTTTACTTGCAATCGGAGCTTTTTTCATCCTGCCAAAATTTTTTGATGTCCCAAATTACTGGAGAAGTCTCTTCTGGCCTTCAATACTTATCCTGGGAGGATTACTCATTATTTTCGGACGAGGTAATCGCCCTCATTTTAACAAGGAGCATGCAAGTGGCGATGATATGTTGGATGATGTGGCCATTTTTGGTGGTTCAGATAAAAAATTGAATTCGCAAAATTTTAGAGGGGGGAAGATCACAAATATTTTTGGAGGTTCGAAATACGATTTCAGGAATGTTAAGCTGGCTCAAGGGGCAAATTACCTGAATGTCTCTATGATATTCGGTGGCTCAAAATTTATTGTACCCGAGGATTGGGATGTAAAAATTGAGATTACTTCAATTTTTGGAGGCTTTTCGGATAAGCGACATCGCTCGATTGTTGTACCTGATTCGAGCAGACAACTGATCATAAGAGGTGAAACCATATTTGGTGGAGGCGAGATAGCGAATTACTAAGGCATGAGCCATCCATTTACCAGTCATAGAAGGGCCATAATAATCTACAGCCTGGTCTGGTTGTTGATCGCCCTGGTCAATATGATAGTTCTAAGGTTTAACAGGGAATTTTCATTATCTGTTTCCATTACCGAAGCACTCCTGGGATCAATTCTCTTCGGCCTATTTGGTTTGATTATCTGGTATCCGACAAGGTACATTCCTTTCCGAAAGGAAGCTCCTGTCTATTCAATTGCTGCACAAGTTGTTGCCGGAATTGTGATAATTTTCGTATGGCTTTTGGCAACGGTTGGCATATTGGGCTTACTTTTTAATTATGATGAAAGTTACAGTGTATACCTTTCTTCATCCATCTATTGGCGTGGCTTTGTAGGTGTTATGGTATACCTGGTAATGGTACTTATATATTACCTCATAAGCTATTCCAGCAGTCTCAGAGAGCGAGCCAGGGCGGAAGAGAAGTTGCGAACCCTGGTAAAGGAGTCGGAGCTGAATATGCTTAAATCTCAAATAAATCCCCATTTTCTTTTTAATTCACTTAACTCTATCTCTTCACTTATTATGAGTAATCCTGATGAAGCAAGGGAAATGATCATTCGCTTGTCCGAATTTCTTAGGTACTCATTAAAACACCGTGAGAACGAATTTGTAACCCTTAACGAAGAGATCGGAAGGATGAAGGATTATCTTGCGATCGAAAAAATAAGGTTTGGAGAAAAACTCAGGTACGAACTTAATGCCTCTGAAAAATGCAAGGAGGTAAAAGTGCCTACAATGATTCTTCAGCCACTGATTGAAAATGCAATTAAGCATGGTGTGTATGAAAGCCTTGATCCGGTTACTGTTACCTTTAATTGTAAAATAGCTGGTGGATTTCTTCAGCTAGAACTTGAAAATGACTTTGATCCTGAGCAACCTTCGAGAAGAGGTACTGGTGTTGGATTGCAGAATGTTTCTGAAAGGATCCGGCTGGCTTATGATGGAAAGGGAAGCGTCAGCAGGAGTATCAACGGAGGTTTATTTAGAATAGTGTTATCAATTCCAATAGATTAAATATAAGGGAATATGAAAAAGATGACTGCAATAATCATCGAGGATGAAAAACCGGCCAGGGACCTCGTAGCAAGATATCTTGCAGACTTTGCAAGGATTGATCTGAAAGGTGAATATGAAAATGGATTTTCAGGATTGAAGGCCATTAATGAACTTCATCCGGATGTAATATTTCTAGACGTACAAATGCCCAAGCTCACAGGATTTGAGATGCTTGAACTGTTGGAATATAAACCTGAGATTATATTTACCACGGCATATGACCAATATGCGATCAAAGCTTTTGAGCAAAACGCTGTTGATTACCTGCTGAAGCCCTTTTCCAAAGAGCGATTCAGTGAAGCTTTATATAAATTGTTTGAACGCTTTGACAAAGATGAAGACAAGGATGACCAACTGGCAAGAATACGCAAACATTTTGAAGAAAGCGAAGAGTTAATAAACCGTGTAGTTATAAAGAAGAAAGGAAAGATTCATGTTATTGCAACGGACAAGATAAATTACCTTGAAGCCCAGGATGATTATGTGATGATCTATACATCAGAGGACCGTTTTCTTAAGCAGCAAACGATGAGGTATTTTGAAAATCACCTCGATGGAGAGCAGTTTATCAGGGTTCACAGGTCCTATATAGTAAATGTACAATCCATCGACCGGATTGAGCCCTATGAAAAAACCAATTTCATTCTCATTCTTAAAAATGGAAGCAAGGTTCCAGTAAGCAGAAGCGGGATGCAGCTTCTGAAGGATAAATTGGATTTTTAGTTATCAATCCGTTTTATGGTATAAGCCAATGGGACTTATCTTATATTGCATAGCGGACTTTTGGAAACGCAAATATTTATGAAAAAAAGAACCAGTAGACTTCCCATCCTCCTTTCCGGATTCATTTTTATTATATGTCTGTATTTTGTTATCAAGCTATATAAAAGTATTGAGGCGGAACCAAATTATTCGGGCAACCCAGTTTTTGATGGATGGTATGCAGATCCGGAAGTAGCTTTATTTGGAAGTACATATTGGATATTTCCTACCTACTCTGCAGCTTTCTCTGAACAGGTCTTTCTTGATGCGTTTTCATCAGAGGATCTGGTCCATTGGAAAAAGCATGAAAAAATCATTGATACAACAGCTGTTCAATGGGCCGAAAAGGCTATATGGGCACCCTGTGTTGTTGAGAAAGATGGCACATTCTATCTTTTCTTCTCTGCAAATGACCTGCAAACTCCGGAGAGCAAATGGTGGGATCCCCTGGTCCATGAAGTAGGAATGGCAGGTGGAATTGGTATTGGAATTGCGGACAAACCTGGAGGTCCTTACAAGGATTACCTTGGAAAACCTTTGATAGGGGAGGTAGTGAATGGAGCCCAACCAATAGACCAGTTTATTTATGAGGAAGCCGGCCAGTATTATATTATTTATGGTGGTTGGGGCCATTGTAATATAGGGATTCTTGCAGACGGGTTTAGCGGTTTGAAGCCCTTCGAAAATGGCGAGATTTTAAAGGAAATTACTCCCCCGGGATATGTCGAGGGCCCTGTAATGTTTAAAAGATCCGGTATATATTACCTGATGTGGTCTGAAGGAGATTGGTCCAATGAAACCTACTGTGTGGCATATGGGATCTCTGATGAGCTTACCGGACCATATAAAAAGAAAGGGATTGTCGTTCAACAGGATACTTCAGTGGCTACAGGTGCCGGGCATCACTCAGTTTTGAATATACCTGGAAGCGATGATTGGTATATCGTTTATCACAGGAGACCGATCCCAAATGAAGGAAGGGATCACAGGGTTACCTGTATTGAAAGGATGTACTTTAATGAAGCTGGTGAAATCAAGCCTGTGAAGATTACATTTGAAGGGGTGGAGGCAAGGTTGATTCAGCCGAAACACTAGGAATGCTCCACCTTAACCCTTGGAATTCTCAATTAATCAGGAATTCTGATAGTTACACAGCCATTAAGTACCTTGAGCGTAAACTGTAAATAATTAACTGATTGCTTATCTTTACAAAAAAGAATGCCAATGGATCTTCAGCTTGACGAAAAGGATCTCAAAAAATTCATTATGGTGGGTGACAGGGTGCTTGTCCGGCCAAAAAATCAACAGTCGAAGACGAAATCCGGTCTTTATCTTCCTCCCGGTGTCCAGGAAAAGGAAAAGATAAATAGTGGTTATGTCATTAAAGTAGGCCCCGGATACCCTATCCCGGCAATATCTGAAGAGGAGCCATGGATGGACATGAAGGATGATGTAAAATATGTTCCACTTCAACCAAAGGAAGGTGACCTGGCTATTTATATACAATCAAGCGGTTTTGAGATAGAATTCAATCGTGAGAAATATGTTATTATTCCACATTCGTCAATCCTGCTCCTGATCAGGGATGAGGAACTATTCAAATAGAATAAGAATTTGGCCTGTCTATCATTTTCATAGCTTACAGTATGGCAGGAAAGGAATTTTAAATGAGTCTATCAACCTCCTGATACCTGAAACAATCCACCAAATGGTCATTAATTATTCCGATGCTTTGCAAATGTGCATACATGATTGTTGTCCCCAGGAATTTAAATCCCCACTTTTTCATATCCATAGTGATCTCATCTGAAAGAGCAGTATTTGCAGGCAGGTCCTTCAGTGTTTTACGCTGGTTTTTGATTACTTTCCCCTTGGTAAAACTCCAGATATAAGAATCGAATGATCCATATACTTTAACAATATCAAGGAAAAGCTTTGCATTACTGATAGAACTTTCAATCTTCTTCCTGTTTCTGATAATGCCTGGGTCCTGTAACATGAACTCAATACGTTTTTCGTCATAACGGGCTACTTTTTCTACATCGAAGCCATCGTATATCCTACGGTAATGTTCTCGTCTTTTCAGGATTGTGAGCCAGCTTAATCCAGCCTGGGCGGATTCCAGTACCAGGAATTCAAAATGTACTCTGTCGTCATGTACCGGAGTTCCCCACTCCTTATCATGGTATTCGGTGTAGAGTTCATTGCCCAGGCACCAGTCGCATCTTTTCTTTTCCATTCTTTGAATTTATTTTTTTTCTGCCAATTACTTTTTCTGCCGATCTTTGCAAGATAAAAATATAGCATTGACATGCAAAACTAATGCATTGCTCTAATTGTATCTTTTACTAAAACTTCCTTTATTACTTCATTAAGACTCATTTCTACTTCTGCAATATAGTGACTCGTCTTTAATCTCAATTTTGATACATGTTATGGCAGTGGCCGGCGGCACGTAATCCTGTATGCATGTTTTTGATGAGAAATTACCAATTTTCATGAATCAGGTATTTATTGGCAAACCAGGTTAGTGATGGATTGTTTTTCAAAACACCTTAATTAAAGCCTTTTATTTAGATTTAGTATATATTGTTATCTATATAACACTATTTTAAGTTAAAAATTTTATTACTATTATCTTTGCATTCACAATAAAGTTTAAAAAGTTAACAACAATTGTTATCTAAATAACAGTATAATTTTTAATGAAAGGTTTTGCGTTTATACTTATCTTGGAGTTAATTTATTCTAAATATAATCAATTGATTTAGTTGACTTTATTTCAAATTGATGCTAATTTGATTCGACTTTTCACTTAAAAGAACTTATTACATGGCTAAAATCAATTCTATTGCAGATCTTAAAGCTCTGGCAGGGGAATATACCAAAAATATGAGTCTGCTGGCAGATAAAACTAATCCTGACAGTTTTGTCATTGTTAAGGTTGCAATTGCTACATGCAGCAATGCCGCAGGAGCAAAGAAAATATTTGACCTGATGTCCGAACACCTTGAGAAAAGAGGAATTAATGCGATTGTTTCCAAAACAGGTTGTATGGGCTATTGCTATGCAGAACCAACCATTGAGGTTACCATTCCTGGAAATGATCCGGTAGTTTTTGGTTTTGTGAATGAGACCAGGGCAGATGAGATCATCGAACAATATATAAAAAATGGTGAAATGGTTGAAGGTGTGATACCCTTAAATTATCAAAAAGTTGAGAATATAGATTGAATTTTACCTAATCGAACAAAGGCAAGATGAAACCGAAACAAATAAGAATTGCACTAAGGAATTGTGGGAAGATCAATCCTGAACGCATTCAGGAATATGTGGCTGAGGAAGGGTATATGGCCCTGGGGAAGGTGCTTACTCAATTGAAGCCTGAGGAGGCAATCCAGATAGTTAAAGAATCCGGATTAAGGGGAAGGGGAGGTGCAGGGTTCCCAACTGGATTAAAGTGGGATTTTGCGAATAAAGCTAAATCTGATAAAAAATATGTGGTTTGCAATGCGGATGAAGGTGATCCAGGAGCATTTATGGATCGTTCTATTTTGGAAGGCGATCCACATTCGGTTCTTGAAGCGATGGCAATTTGCGGATATTGTATTGGAGCTGATGAAGGCTATATTTACATTAGAGCAGAGTATCCGCTCGCCATTGAAAGGCTGATTCTTGCGATTGGGCAGGCAAGGGAGTTTGGATTGCTTGGAAAAGATATTCTTGGATCTGGTTTCAATTTTGATATTAAACTGAAATATGGCGCAGGAGCATTTGTCTGCGGGGAAGAAACTGCATTAATCCATTCAATGGAAGGAGAACGGGGTGAACCTTCTCTAAAACCACCTTTCCCTGCGGAGAGCGGATATCTTGGAAAACCTACAAACGTGAATAATGTAGAAACACTGGCAAATATCCCAGTTATTTTTCTTAAAGGTGCAGCTTGGTTTAAGAAGATTGGCACAGAAAAATCCAGGGGAACCAAGGTGTTTGCTCTTGCTGGCAAAGTCGACAAGGTTGGATTGGTTGAAGTTCCAATGGGTACAACATTGCGTGAAGTAATATTTGAGATTGGGGGTGGGATTAGAAATGGAAAGGAATTCAAGGCTGTGCAGACAGGAGGCCCTTCAGGTGGATGTCTCACAAAATATCACCTTGATACTCCTATCGATTATGATAATCTTATTGCAAACGGATCCATGATGGGATCAGGAGGTATGATCGTCATGGATGAGGATGATTGCATGGTTTCTATAGCAAAGTATTACCTGGATTTTACAGTTGAAGAATCCTGCGGTAAATGTGCTCCCTGCAGAATTGGAAATAAACGACTTAATGAATTGCTTGAAAGGATATGTGAAGGGAAAGGTATCCCTGAAGATATTAACCGTTTGCGAAATCTGGGTGAGGTAATTAAAGACACATCACTTTGCGGCCTTGGACAAAGTTCTCCAAACCCTGTTTTATCAACCCTTGATAATTTTATGGATGAATATGAGTCGCATGTATATGATAAAAAATGCAAAGCAGGGGTTTGCAAGCATCTTCTAGAATATTTCATATTAGAAGAAAATTGTGTTGGATGTACTGCCTGCGCCAGGGCATGCCCTGTTGGTGCTATTACCGGAGAGAGAAAAGAATTGCATACTATTAATCCTGAAATATGTATTAAGTGCGGAGCATGCATTGAGAAATGCAAATTTGATGCAGTTATTTTAAAATAAATAGAAAATGATGGATCGCGTAAAACTTTCAATAGATGGAAAAGCGGTTGAAGTCCTGAAGGGAACAACTGTGTATAAAGCTGCAAAAGAACTTGGCATAGATATCCCCGTACTTTGCTACATGGATCTTAAAGATCTGAATATAGAAAATAAGCCGGGCGGTTGCCGCATCTGTTCAGTAGAAATTGAGGGAAGAAGAAATCTTGCACCTTCCTGTTCTACCGATGTTGCTGAGGGAATGGTTGTAAAGACAAATAGTATGCGGGTAATCAATGCAAGGAGAACAGTCCTTGAACTGATTCTTAGTGACCACCCGAAGGACTGCCTGATCTGTGCGAAATCAGGGAATTGCGACCTTCAGAGCATGGCGATTAAACTCGGTATCAGGGAAATACCCGGACAGGAGTATGCCGAAATGTCAACATACAGACTCGATACTTCCCCTTCAATAATCAGGGACATGGATAAATGTATCATGTGCAGACGTTGTGAAACGATGTGCAACGACTTTCAGACCGTAGGAGCATTACACGCTGTGAACCGAGGATTCCAGGCTGTAGTGGCCCCTGCTTTTGAAATGAATCTTGAGCATTCGCCTTGTACCTATTGCGGACAGTGCGTTGCAGTTTGTCCTACTGGTGCACTCACGGAAGTTGATCATACCGCAAAAGTAATCCAGGCATTGAGTGATCCAACGAAAACAGTTGTAGTTCAAACAGCACCTGCTGTACGCGCCGCACTTGGGGAGGAATTCGGGATGGAACCTGGAACAAGGGTTACCGGAAAGATGGTTACCGCCCTGAAAAATTTGGGATTTGACTATGTGTTTGATACAGACTTTGCAGCGGACCTTACAATTATGGAAGAAGGTACAGAACTGCTTGAACGATTAACAAGGCACTTAAACGGAGATACGACTGTAAAACTACCGATCCTGACAAGTTGTTGTCCGGGTTGGGTAAACTTCTTTGAACACCACTTCCCCGAAATGAAGGAAATTCCTTCAACTGCAAGATCACCTCAACAAATGTTTGGGGCAATTGCAAAATCGTATTTTGCAGAGAAAATCGGGGTCGATCGCGAAGATATGGTCGTAGTATCAATTATGCCTTGTCTGGCGAAGAAATATGAATGTCAACGGGATGAGTTTAAAGTTGATGGTAATCCTGATGTTGATTATTCAATTTCGACTAGGGAGTTGGCACATTTGATAAAACAGGCAAACCTCGACCTGATGAACATGGAAGATAACGACTTCGATGCCCCACTGGGAGAATCTACCGGAGCCGCTGTTATATTCGGAGCAACAGGCGGTGTTATCGAGGCAGCTACCCGGACAGCCTATGAGATACACACTGGCAAATCACTTGAATCTGTTGATTTCAAACAATTAAGAGGGATGGAAGGGATTCGTTCAGCGAGCGTTGACTTTAATGGACTTGAAATAAAAATCGGCATAGCCCACGGATTGGGAAACGCCAGGAAATTACTCGAAGAGGTTAAATCGGGAATATCTAGCTACCATGCTATTGAAATTATGGCATGTCCTGGTGGTTGCATTGGTGGAGGAGGACAGCCTCTTCATCATGGAGATGCCAGTATATTGAAAGCCCGAACCAAGGCTATTTATGCTGAAGATGAAAGTAAAACACTACGCAAGTCGCATGAGAACCCTTATATCCTTCAGCTATACGATGAGTTTTTAGATAAACCAATGAGCGAAAAAGCTCATAAGTTGCTTCACACTCATTATTTTGATAAGAAAAAAAAGGTTTTTGAAGTTTAGTTACACGAAAAAAGCAGTATTATGTCAAGTGTAAAAATAGAATTAAGAAAGGATCAGGTCGAAAAGATTCACAGTATTTGTAATGAATTTAATAATGAACACGGAGAACTGATTAGTGTGCTTCATAAAACCCAGGGTGAATTCGGATACCTCCCTGCTGAAGTCCAGGAAGTTATTGCTGATAAAATGAGCATCCCTGTGGCTAAGGTGTACGGAGTGGTTACCTTCTATTCATTTTTCACCATGAAACCACAGGGCGAGTTTCCTATTGCCATCTGCACAGGAACAGCATGTTACGTCAGGGGTGCTGAAAATGTACTTGCTGAATTTAAAAAGCAGTTGGATATACAGGTCGGAGAAACTACTGTTGATGGAAAATTTTCACTGAGTTGCTTGAGATGTGTAGGAGCTTGCGGCTTGGCTCCGGTTGTGCAAGTCGGAGGGAAGACTTATGGAAGGGTAGCACCTGATGATGTTAAAGAGATCATCAGGGAATACAAAATATAGCTTTTAGGTAATTTTGATGAAGTTAAGGCTGTTTCAAAAGTACTTTTGAAACAGCCTTTAATTTTTCTAAAATTAATTTTGTTAGATTT
>CAYSAH010000036.1:0-464 GCA_964428945.1 uncultured Bacteroidaceae bacterium
CCCTTGACACAATAGACTGGGCTTCCCCATTTTACTATTTCCTACATGTAAAGGGCAAGCATCAATTCGCGCAGCATGTTTAACGATTCATGCCAATGACCGCTGTTGAGTATGTATTCATCTACTGTCATGAGTTGGAATTGTATTGGCCAAAAATACTAATTATTCTTGCATTTCATCTGACTATCGCCGATACTGAATACAGAATCAGTAGTCTTGCCTCCGGTTCCCTGTTTAGCGGTAAAGCATATAAGTTCAACACTCAATTTTATATCTATTAAATCAAAATTATTACCTTAGAGGCTCCTGTTTAACTAACTAAGCTAAAATGAAAACTAACCTGCAATTATCCTGGTTGTGGCTCCTCCTTACAGGCTTTACAACTTTTGTTTCCTGCAATAATGCTGAAAACAGATCTTCCACGAATAGTCCTCAATTCATTGAACGGCCAAATATCCTCTGGA
>CAYSAH010000036.1:474-15741 GCA_964428945.1 uncultured Bacteroidaceae bacterium
CACCTGGGTTGTTACGGTGATACTCTTGCAAAATCGCCGGTGATCGACCAGCTTGCGGAAGATGGTATCCGGTTCACCAATGTTTTTACCTCTGCACCTGTATGTGCTCCGTGCAGATCGGGCATCATCACCGGGATGAATCAGACCTCGATAGGTACCCAGCATATGCGTACAAGTCACAAGGCAGAAGGATTGCCTACTCCCTATTCTGCAGTGCCTCCTCCTTATGTAAAAACTTTTACGGAATACATGCGGGCAGCCGGGTATTATTGTACAAATAACAGCAAGACTGATTATCAGTTTGAGCCTCCGGTGACGGCGTGGGATGAGAATGGGACTGAAGCTTCATTTGTGAACAGAAAAGACAAATCCCAGCCTTTTTTCGCTGTTTTTAACTTTACTGAAACTCATGAAAGCCAGAATTGGAGGCCCAATGAGTTCACCAATCCAGATCATGTTACGGTTCCGCCTTATTATCCTGACACCAGGGTTGTACGTGAGAATCTTGCTACACTTTATGATAATGTTATGCGTGCCGATAAAAGAGTGGGGGAAGTACTTCAGATATTGGAAGAATCGGGAGAAGCCGACAATACGATTGTCATCTTCTGGACGGATCATGGCGACGGGCTTCCAAGGGCCAAAAGATGGTTGTATGAATCCGGTCTTAAGGTACCTCTAATTGTACGATACCCTGACAGAAGGCTGGCAGGAACTTCGGACGACCGGCTGATCAGTTCCATAGACTTTGGCCCCACCACTTTGTCACTTGCCGGGATTGAAATCCCTGTACATATGCAAGGGCAGGCTTTCCAGGGTCGCTTTGAGGCACAGCAAAACAGGGAATTCGTTTTCGGTGCAAGGGACCGCTTCGACGAATCCTATGATATGGTAAGAACGATCAGAATGGATCGATACCGCTATATCAGGAACTATTATCCTGATATGCCTTATATCATCTGGGTTCCCTACCGTGACAAGATGCCCATTATGCAGGAATTACTTCGCCTGAACCTGAAGGATTCGTTGAATGATGTTCAGAAACTTTGGATGGCAGACAGCCGGCCGGTGGAAGAACTCTACGATTGTGAAAAGGATCCTCACAATATTAATAACCTTGCTGCAGAGCCAGCCTACAAGGAAACCCTGGCAGAATTGCGAAAAATGTGCAATGCTTATATGGAGGAGATCCATGATCTTGGATGGATGTCGGAGGACCAGATGGTTGAAATGTTCTGGCCTGGCGGAGTTCAACCTGAAACTTCTGTTCCAAAAGTGATCATCGATTCACCAAATGATGTTGAACGACTTGCTTCAAATGAAACTGAGTCAATAGCTATTCCTTGCGAGATCAAACTTCAGTGTCCGACCAACGGTGCCTCAATTGCATATACTTTTGGATCAGAGGAGAACCCGGCCTGGAAATTATATGCCGGACCTGTACCATTAAATCCTGGAGAGTATGTCATTCGTGCCAAGGCGATCAGGATAGGGTATAAGGAAAGTGCTGAGGTGTCGCAAAGGTTTATGGTGGCGAATTAGTTTGCCTTTCGCAATTCAAGCTGCACGACTCCTTTTTTAAAGACTTTTGTTGAAGAGCTTATGAATTTTGATTTCCAGTTCCAGCTGTTGAACAATGGAATTCCTTTACCGAGCACTATCGGGATTTTAGTTATAATTAGCTTGTCGATTAATCCGGCTTCGAGGAGAATGCTGTTGATCATTCCTCCGCCTACCAGCCAGATGGCCTGACCGGAACCTTTTTTCAATCCCGCACAGAATTCTGCAATGTTCCCTGATATGAATTCAACATACGCTGTTGGAGGAATGCCGGGTTCCCTGGTGAAAACATAATTCTTTTTATCGGGGTAAGGAAATGCTATATCAAATTCCATCACCTGTTTATAGGTTGAATTGCCAGTAAGCGTGGTGTCAATTGAAGAATAGAAGGCCCCATATCCGAAATCCTCTCCATCTTCCATGATATCCGGATTATTTAGCCAGTCAATGTTGCCGTCCGGACGTGCAATGAAATCATCGAGGCTGGCAGCACTGAATAAAATAATTTCCCTCATTTGATGAATTATTTCAACCGTTGTTCAAGGCGGACCAGTTCTTTTTCAAGTTTTCTGTAGCTTACTTCCTGGACGGATGTTCTTTTATCAATAGCCAGTGAGGCAGCAATTGATGCCGATTGTCCGAGGACCATAAAAACCGGTTCCATTCGGATCGATCCAAATGCTATATGTGTTGAACTGAGGCAGACAGGGACAAGAAGGTTGTCACATTCAGTCTTTTTCGGCACGATTGACCTGTAACTGATGGGGTAGGGGCCTTCCACGTGGGCCTGCACATTGCCTTCATTCCTTGCGAACCCTTCTTTGGTTATATAACGTTGCACATTATGGGAATCCATACCATAGGCAGCAAGTCCGATTGCATCTTCTGCGAGGTCAATACCCTCACAATGTTTTTGCGTCATCACATAGTCACTTATCATTCTTCGGGCTTCGCGGATGTAAAGCTGCTGCTGCCATCCATTTTCATTTTCGAATTCATCCTTGCAAGTGCCCCAGCGGGACACTTCATTTCTTATTCTTTCCGGTATCCTTTCATGATATGCAAGTGTCCACATTAAGCCTTTCTGGTAATTAAGGTGTCTTTCAATGATTTCCTCCCGTTCAGCATAAGTTGCCTCAGGATAATTGTAATTCTGTCCGATGAAATCCGTTGAAAATCCGTCTTTGTTGTTGGTGTCTGTCTTTTTATTTGGCATGCTGCTGTTGATCCAGGGAATACTGTTGTAGCCGGCTTCGTAATTCCTGAACAGGAGTTCATAATCGGTCTCATTATAATTTAGCGGTTTTTCAAAAGGGATCCTGTTTTCCGGGTGATCTGTCAGACACATGCGGAAACAATATGCCTGGATCCGCCTGTCGCCATCTCCTTCCAGGCCAGGGCCTGCAGTGTCCATGAATGGCAATGTTCCGCTATTCTTGTTACCTTTAATGAGATATGGATCAACCCCGTATACGAAATTATGGTTTCGGCCGTTAACAGACACGCCATCTTTCAGCGTAAAACTGGTATCATTTGGCTGAACCCCGTTGACACTTTCTCCGTACTGTTCATTCGCTTCCCTTCCAACCGTAAAAGTTATTCCTGCAGCTGCCATGAGGTCGCCTTCGTAGGAAGCGTCGATAAATATTTTGCCCCTGAATACTGCTCCACTTTCCATTGTGATTGAAACAATGGAGATCCCATCCCTGATAATACCACTTTGGCGTTCAAGTCTCTGATTGAATTGTAAATCAATTTTCTCATTGGCGATCATTTCATGAAAGACTTTTAGAGCTGCTGAAGGCTCAAAGGTCCACATGGCATCTTCGCCTTCTTCGGTCCGGGTCTGGCCACCATCGCGGTATTCAGAACTTTTCTGCCAGTTCCAATTCTCCGGAGCCTCATAGTATTTCTTAATATTCCTGTAAAATTCCCTGGCAATTCCCCCGATCGCCTGCTTGTTTCCGATATCGGTTTGCCCAAGGCCACCGGTTGTAAGGCCACCGATACGGTTTGACGGTTCGATCAGTAAAACGGTTTTCCCCATCCTTGAAGCCTGGATCGCTGCTGAAATACCGGCAGATGTTCCTCCATAAATAACTATATCATAATTATCTCCTGCCTTATTGCTGGATTTACATCCGCTGATTCCTGCACAAAGTAATGCTGTGGCAGATACGAATATCAGTTTCGAAAATAGATTCATATAAAATAAGGATTGCTTAGCTGCAGATAAATATAATGGAAATATGTTTGGTTCTGCTATTTAATTGCATGTAAGAAGGTCCAGTTTAAAATGACTTGAAGAATTGAACTTTCGTCAGTCTGATTTCAGCAAATCTTGTACTGATTCTTCAGTTTTTCTTTTGCGATGTGAATCCGGCTTTTTATTGTTCCGATCGGAACATCGGTCATGTGGGCGATCTCTTTATAGGCATATCCGGCAAGATGAAGTCTGAGTGGCCGGGCATAAACTGCAGGTAGTTCCCGTATTTTGTCCTTGAGCTCTTTTCTGTCATAGATCCTGTCAGGATTCTCGAATTCTGGCATGATGGCACCTGAGATCTGTATTTCCTGGTCTGCACGGTTCATTTTTATATTCCTGTGATGGCCACTGCGCAAGTTGTTTATGTGTGTGTTGCGCAGGATGGTGTAAAGCCATGCATTCCTGTGTTCATCATGCTTGAGCCTTGAGTAATTCTTTAATGCCTTGAAACTGGTTTCCTGGACAAGGTCATTGGCTTCATCCCTGTCTTCTGTAAGTCGAAGCGCATAATAAAAAAGCTGGTCGTGAGCTTTGATCAGGCTGCCGGTGAATTTTTCGATCTGAGAGGATGAATTTCGCGATTCCATCGTAGTAAAATTAAAGTTAACAGCACGAGTCCGGTTAAGTATTTCTTTAAAAAAAGGAACCAGGTGCCAGAAAAAACCTATGATGGTAAGTTACGATATTTTCATAAGCAATTCAAACTTTCGGCTTGTATATTACTTAATGGCGCATCGAAATGCTCAGATCCAATCTTCGCTTAATATCTCTCCGTTTATCCCGATCATAGTAGCTTTCACGGGCACTTTACGTCTTGCCGATCCTGTTGCCTGTTGAACAAGGCGCAAAAGACCTCCGCAGCATGGAACTTCCATGATAAGAACGTGAATTGTATTTATTTTTGCCTGGTCTATCAGCATAATTAGTTTCTGAAGATAGGTCTCCTGGCCGGAATCGAGCTTTGGGCAAGCAATGATCAGGGATTTTCCTTTCAGGTATCTTGAATGAAAATCACCAAGTGTATATGCAGAACAATCGGCTGCCATCAGGAGATCTGCTCCCTGGAAATACGCTGCAGCCGGATTTACCAGGTGGAATTGTACAGGCCATTGTTTTAATTCGCTGGGCTGATCTATAGGTTCTGAATTCGAAGGTAGGGAATCACTACGTTTTATTTCCCTAGTTTGTGAACCCGGGCATCCGCAGCCAGGAGCATCTGTTTTAGGAGCCATGGAGGCAATTACCGGTGCCTGCTTCTCAGTTTTTTGCTGGTGAATAATTGAAGTAACATCCTTCAGATCAAAATCAAGCAATTCCTCGTTTTTCCTTAGCCAGCTAACTCCCTCTTTCACATATTCAATTTCATTGTGGTCGAGCAGATGTTGCAGATGGGCAAGAACGGTATTCTTTCCCTTGACCGCCATCTGGCGCATAACTTCGGTTTCATTATACGATTCAGCTTCCCTCTTTTCCATTGTTATGGCACCCTGGGGGCAATGCCCGATACAGGCACCCAGACCGTCGCACATCAGGTCACTGATCAGCCTTGCTTTGCCATCGATAAGTTGCAATGCCCCTTCATGACAGTTTGGTATGCATTCACCACAACCATCACATAATTCCTCGTCGATATAAATGATATCTCTTTTCATAACTGGTTTGTTCTTTGTTATTCAGCACAAATGTAATTCAAGCCAATTCCTTATCTTGTAACCTATGTTACAACTATGAATTTTTAAAACTATGAAAATATGACAGAAGATCACTTGCGCATTCTTTCTATGAGTAACATATTTTATGGTTTATCCCTGGGTGAAATTGAGGAGGTCCTTAAAAACAGGGTATTCAGGATCAAGCATTATGAAAAAGGAGCTTTAATTGTACAGGCAGGAAGTCCCTGCGATCATTTAACAGTCATCCTCGATGGAAAAGTTTCAGGCGAGATGATGGATCTGTCAGGTAAAATATTAAAGATAGAGGATATGGAGCCATCGAAAATGATAGCACCTGCATTTTTGTATGGAATGAAGCGCATTTACCCTGTGAACGTTGTTGCATCGGAAGATACAAGTCTGTGGCTAATGCACCGGGATGATTTTTCGAAGTTAATGCAGTCTGAATTGAAACTCCTTAATAATTTTTTAAATGCTATATCGAACAGGGCGCAATTCCTGTCCGATAAAATCAGGTTACTTTCATTCCCGACACTTAGGGCAAAACTTGCGTTTTTCTTATTAAAAAATTCCGGGGGAGAAGAAGTTTTCAGGCTTACGATGACTCACCAGCAATTGTCTGAACTGTTTGGGGTTACCCGACCTTCACTTTCAAGAGAGATAAGCCTGATGAACAATGAGGGATTGATAGAGTCTGAAAGGGATATGATAAAGATTAAGGACCTAAAAAGAATGAAGGCTTTGTTGCACGAAAATTAGTTTTTCTTTTTTCCCCATAATTTATAGCTTTAAGCAATCAAGAATATCATATTTGATTTTATGAAACTTAAATCTCTTCTGTTCATTGTATTGATCTTCTTTTCTTCAATATTCTTCCTGTCCTGCAACAATGTTAATGTTAAAACCGGGGACAAGCGGTCAAATATCCTGATCATTGTGGCCGACGATCATGGTACAAATGATGCCGGGTGTTATGGCAACGACAGGATCTATACTCCAAATATAGACTACCTTGCCACCCAGGGAGTCAGGATGACAAGTGCCTTCTGCACTTCTGCATCATGCTCTGCCAGCAGGTCAGTGATACTAACCGGTTTGTATAATCACGCCAATGGTCAGTATGGGCATGAACATGGCGTGTATCATTTCAGTGCATTTCCTGATATTCGATCCTTACCTGTAATGCTTGAAGAGGCGGGATACAGGACAGCAAGGATAGGAAAATATCATGTTGCACCTGAAAGTGTATTTCATTTCCAGCAGACTTTTACGGGAGTTAACAGCCGGAGCAGCATTGAAATGGCCGATATGTGCGCGGATTTTATAAAGGCTAACGGCAAGCCTTTTTTCCTGTATTATGCCTCTTCCGATCCGCACCGCGGCGACGGCATAAATGAAACTATTCCAACGAAACCAGACCGCTTTGGCAACAGGGAAGAAGGCTATAAAGACATCATAGAACAAAGCTATGGTCCCAATGAAGTGATTGTTCCTCCTTACTTGCCTGCAACCCAGGAGTGCAGGGATGAGCTAACCCAGTATTACCAGGCAGTTGCAAGACTTGACCAGGGAGTTGGACGCCTGATACAGCATCTGAAGGACGCGGGAAAATGGGAAAACACATTGGTAATGTATATTTCAGACAACGGGATTGCATTTCCAGGTGCTAAAACGAATTTATATGACCCGGCCATGCGCCTGCCATGTATTGTTAAGCTACCCGGGAATAAAAATGCAGGTGCAGTGAGTGATGCGATGATAAACTGGACGTTTATTACACCAACGATGCTTGATTTTGCGGGTATATTGCCAGAAGGAAATTACATCCCGGGTATGGAAGGGACAAAGGAGGATAATCCCCTTTCACAGGCACCGAAATTTTCAAAATTTCATGGAAGGTCATTTAAAAATGTATTGGAAAGCGGTTCTGATGAAGGCTTTGATACTATTTTTGCCAGTCATACATTTCATGAGATAACGATGTATTATCCAATGCGCGTTGTGCAGGACAGAAAATATAAACTGATCTGGAATATTGCATCGGGTCTTTCTTATCCTCATGCCTCAGATCTTTGGGAATCCAGTACCTGGCAGAGCGCAGTGAACAGTGGTACAGGATTATACGCAAAACGGGGAATTGAAGCTTACAGCAACAGGCCTGCTTTTGAATTATTCGATCTTGAAAATGATCCGGATGAGCTCATAAATCTTGCTTATGATCCGGATTACAAGGATATTTTAGATACCATGAAAACAAGGCTTAAGGATTTTCAATTTGAAACTTCTGATCCATGGAGAGTGAAGTGGGATCATGAATGACTTATTTAAATAACTAATCCACTAAAATAACTAACAATGAAAAGAAGAGATTTTTTACGATCGGCGCTTGTCGGATCTGCAATCTTTGGAATTTCACCCGCGCTTTTAAAAGCATGCAGCGGGCATGATTCATTACATGATTTCGGTATTATTTCAGGGGTTTTGAGCAATGAATTGAAGGCTGATCCAAAGGGAACACTTACCAAACTTGCGGAAATGGGATATAAGAAACTGGAGTTTGGTGGTAGTTTTGGTATGGAAGTCGCAGAGTGTAAAAAATTCCTTTCGGGGATTGGGCTTACAGCAGTTGCGGGAGGTGCAAGTGCTGCAGCTTTTGAAGGAGATGGTTTACAGAAAGTGATCGATGATCAGCTCGAAATGGGTAAGGAGTATGTCGTGTGTTACTGGCCATGGATGAAGGATCCTGTTGATATCACCAAAGATGATCTTCCTGTTATCGTCGATAATCTGCATCGTATAGGAGAAGCATGTAATAAAAATGGAATAAGGTTTGCTTATCACAATCACGACCATGAGTTTACTGTTGCAGCTGAGGGGACTGCCTATGATTATTTTCTTTCGAATACAGACCCGGGGCTGGTGACCATGGAACTGGATCTGTATTGGGCAAATGTAGGGGGTGTTGATCCTGTGGATTTAATAAACAAATATCCCGGCAGGTTCGAACTATTACATGTAAAGGATGCTTATGATCTTAAGGATCGTGAAAGTTTTGCATGTGTGGGAGAAGGGGTAATTGACTTTGAAAGGATCTTCAAATTAAGTGAAAAAGGAGGATTTAAGCACCTGATCGTTGAGAAAGACGGTGAAGTGCACGGCCTTGAATGCGCAAAAACTAGTATTGACCATTTAAACACATTGAATTTTTAAGCTATCGATTTGAAAATTTGAATATTCATATTTTATTTTAGAAATTTAGCCTCATAAAAAAATCACTAACTGTTAAAACTATAAATGTTAATAAAATGAGAAAAATGAACGAACTTTTAAAAGCTTTTTCACTCCTGCTTCTATCAGGAGTAATTGTGGTTTCCTGTAATTCAGGAGCAAATTCCGAGAAGAAATCAGTTGATGCCAAGGATGAAATGAAAGAGGAGGTGGTAGCACCAAATACATTGTCAGCTGAAGAGGCAGAGCAGGGATTTGTACTTTTATTCGATGGTACGACTTCTGAAGGTTGGAGAGGGTATGGAAAGGATCATTTTCCTTCAGCATGGACAGTAGTTGACGGGGCTCTGTATTGCCAGGGATCCGGAAGGGGAGAAGCAGGAGCAGAAGATGGCGGAGACATTATTTATGAAAAGGAGTTCGCGAATTTCGATCTGAAACTTGAGTGGAAGATTTCCGAAGGAGGGAATTCAGGTATATTCTATCTTGGCCAGGAACTTCCTGAATTTGAGACTATCTGGAGGACTGCTCCCGAGATGCAGGTACTTGATAATTTGAAGCACCCTGATGCGATGTTGGGTAAAGATGGCAACCGCCAGGCCGGTTCATTGTATGACCTCATACCTGCAAAACCACAAAATGCAAAACCAGTTGGAGAATGGAATTCAGCCGAGATCATTTGCTATAAAGGAACTGTTGTGCATAAGCAGAACGGGGAAACCGTACTTGAATACCACCTGTGGACGCCAGAGTGGAACGAGCTGGTTGCCAATTCAAAATTCCCGAGCCTGAACCCGAACTGGGCCAAGGTTGCTGAGAAGGGGTATATTGGCATACAGGATCACGGTGATGATGTATGGTTCAGAAATATCAAGATCAGGGAATTGTAGTAAAATTTTCATGATCTAATGAAAAACAAGTCCTCCAAGGACTTGTTTTTTTTATTTTGTTGGAGTGCCCTTAAAATTAGGGGCCGGATCATTTGTTGTAGAAAAGGACCAATAAAATTTCCGGATAATTTATGGTCCGAACCTGTATCCTGTTGAAATCATTATACTGTAAAGAGTTTCTGTAAACTGACTGCCATAGAAGCCAATCCCGAAAAGTATGTGTCCGGAAGTTTTAAACTCATAACCAGCGTAGTAATTTAAGGCCATCCTGAGGGTATGTTTGTTACTTAATTTATACACTGTTATCTGGCCATAAGGTACTATACTCCCCTCAGAATAATTATAAAAATTCATACCTGGCCCCATACCCATGTAAAGTCTGTGTTTATGTGTATTTATAAACGATAACTGGAGTCCGGCATTAAATGAAAGCACTGATTGATGCCGGTTAAGGTCATCGTCAGAATATTGAGCGTCTGGAAGGTACCAACGCTGGACATCTTTGAAACCGGCATAGGCATTACCGGTACCATATGACGCAATTATCGAGAAGTTTTTGGATAGATCTGCTATTAGCTCATTTTGAAAATAGTAACCGGGGTCGATGGCAATAACTGCCGGACCACCACTTATTCGAAGATAGATAGTAGGTTTAGAAATTTCCTGCAATGTATCTGCAATAATATCCTGAGCTTTCAATTGCATATGGGCAAGCAGCATGAATGCCAGCAATACCAAAGTTTTCTTTATTTCGAAATTTTGCATTTGAAGTGTTACGTGATACGATCAAGATACAAACATTTTTTGAAATGTAATTTTACAAATTGTTCAAATATACCTGAATATCATTCAAATGAAAATTTTAAGCAAATCAAATTCCGGACCGGATCCAGCTTAAGCTCATCTTACTGCTCTTTTGATAATTTCCTGGCTTTTTGAAAGCTCTCAATGTTGTGTGCGATCTTGTGAAGAAGAAGTTCCCTTGCTTCTTTAGAGGCCCATGCAATGTGGGGTGTGATAATAAGCCTGTCCTTATCGTATAATTTTAGCAGCGGATTGTCGGGAAGGATCGGTTCGTGCTCATGAACATCCAAACCAACTCCCCCGATCATATTTTCATTCATTGCCTTTGCAAGATCACGTTCCACAATAATGCCACCTCTCCCGAGGTTAAGTAGTATTGCACAGGGCCGCATAAGTTTCATCTTTTCGTAATTGATTAATCCCCTGGTATTTTCATTCAGGGGAGCATGTATGGAGATCACATCGGAATTTTTCAGCAGATCATCAAGTTCGAAGCGCTTGTAATTGATGTTGTTATTCCGTCCTGAAGTAGAATAGAAAACCACCTCCATTCCAAAAGATTCAGCTATCCTGGCAACCTGTCTTCCAATTGTTCCAAGGCCTATGATACCCATTCTTTTTCCGCGCAGTTCCCAGAATGGTTCTGCATGGTGCGTAAAGGAATTGCTTTTTGCATATGCCCCACTTTTTACGTAATGGTCATAGTAAGATGGCCTGTTTACCAGGTGGAGCAGCATAGTGAAGGTCAGCTGAGCCACAGAGTCAGTTGAATAGTTGACTACATTTTTTACGATGATCCCTTTCTTCTCGGCATAATCAGTATCGATGTTGTTGGTTCCTGTTGCAGCGACACAGATCAGTTTAAGATCGGGCAATTGATCGATTAAAGAAGAGCTTATCCTGACTTTGTTGGTTATAATTATTTCTTTTCCAATACAACGTTCAACTATCTGTTCAGGTTCAGTTCTGTCATACAGGTCCAACTTCCCAAGTTTTTTGAGAAGTTTCATATTCACAACAGTCCCTACAGTTGCGACATCGAGGAAAACAATTTCATCCATTTTAAAACGGCCACTTAATTAATCAGTAAAAGCACCAAGCCTAAATTGATAAAACACTTATATATGCAATTGGTTCGAAGATTTTTTTACAGGTTCAAACATAATGATCTTGTACTGGCAGTTTGCCTGCATAGAATATCCAGGCTATTTTGGCTGACGATGGAGAATGCCAACTGATATTCCAATAAAACGTATTCGTTTTATAATCCTTTCCCTTGTTCTTGTTTAATTGGAATGGTCAGGTCCAGAAAGTCCAGGTGAAAATTCCGGGCAATTTTTTCTGCCTGCTCAAACAGATGCGGTTTCAATGATCAGCATACCAAGAGAGAAAAAGACTGAGCCCCTTACTGTTCTTCCAACAAAGCTGGTTCCAGGTGATATTGATGAGGTCGATCTAGGTTCAATAGATCTGTCAGATTTCAAATATGAATATACCGGAGGCCTGTCATTATACCTGATATATATGATATCCCAGAGGAAACATTTGAACCACAGTTCAGTGATTTCGTTGAGATTCCGGCTGGATTTCCTGGTGGGAAAGATGCAATGAAGAAATGGATATATAATAATATAAGGTACCCTGATATTTGTGTTGAGAATGGAATAGGGGGGAAGGTAACTGCAAAATTTACAGTAAACAAATTTGGAAATGTTACAAATATTGAAATCGCGAAAGGAGTGCATCCTGACCTCGATGCTGAAGTAAGAAGGGTTCTTAAGAAGATGCCGGATTTCTGGCCTGCCATGCAGAGCCAGCAACTTGTGCATGTTTTTATGTACTGGCCGGTTGAATTCAGGTTGGCGTATAAATCGCAAAAAAAAGGTGTTCCATTGGAACACCTTTTTTTTAAATTGAGTTTTGTTACGATTGTCAATCTACCTGAGGAAGGATAATTTCTGTTGGAGTACCTTCCAGGGCAGCTTCCAGAGCAGCCTTAACAAGTTCAGTAGCATTATGACTGGAGTGTGTTGCACCAGTAATTGCATCAATGCTGTCAAACTGAGGAACAATGGTTGCACTTGTAATCGCAGCTTCAATTTGTGGAATATACTCAACAGGACCGATCCCTACAATACCGCTCATGCGTGTTTGATAAGCAGTATCTTCTGATTTACGAAGATCATCAACGTTATAGTAATCAAAATCAACAGCGCTGATAACATCCTCTGTTAATGTAAACTGGACAAACGCATTCCATCCGTGTGAATCCAGTGTATCGAACGTAGCATGATAAGTTCCGTCAACATAGGTACTTTTATTACATCCGGTAATTAACAGGACTACGGCAAATAATACAGTAAGTAAATTTTTCATTTTTTTTGTTGGTTTTTTTATAAAATTAATTGCAAGATATTAATAATACCAATGGATGCGACTACTCTTTATGTGATTTAGATCACATTAAATATGTGAAATGCATCACAGTAAATATAGTGATCAGTATTATGTTGAAAAAAAAAGTGCGCCGGTTGAAGCGCACTTTTAAAAAAGAATTACAGATTTTTTTACTCAGCTGGATCTGGCTGAACTAGCTCAATCATAGTTGGAGTTCCTTCAACTGCAGCTTCAAGGGCAGCTTTTACCAAAGCACTTGCATCATGACAAGAATGCGTAGCACCTGTTACAACATCAATGCTGTCAAATTGAGGAACAATGGTTGCATTAGCGATCAAAGCCTCGATTTGAGGAGAATACAACTCTGGATTTGTCACGCCAGTGATGGATAACATCCGTGCATTGTAAGCTGAGTCCTCTGATTTACGATTCATGTTTGCATCGTAATAATCAAAATCAACATCGCTGATAACATCTTCGGTAAGAGTAAACTCAACCCAAGCTTGCCATCCGTGAGAATCGATTTCATCATACTGTGCTTTGTATGTGCCATCAACATATGTTGATTTGTTACATGCTGATACAGCAAATACAATAGCAACTAAAATTAGAAGTGTTTTTTTCATGGTTATAAATATTTATATGTACATATCTGCAAATATATATTTATAAACGTGAATTAGAAAACTGTGGTGTTATGAAAATAACGATTTGGCTCAATTCCCCTGTATTTTAGAGTAATTTTAAATAAGCAGCCGGCATAAGGAAGGGCCTTAAGATCATCTTCCGAAGTCCCTATCCTGGCTGTAGTTATATATAAATCAGTTAGTTTGTCACCTGAAAACGCGCATGAAGTTACATTTTTAGCCGGAACCATGATTCTATCAAGCAGTTCGCCAGTATTTCGGTCAAAACAACAAACTGCTGATCCTCCCCACATACAAACCCAAAGATTATCATCTGCGTCTATAGCCATTCCATCAGGAGCTCCCAGAGAATCAGGAACGATTACAGCAATTCTGGCTTCTCCAAGTTCTCCAGTTGAATTATCATAAGGGTATTCCATCACCTTCCTTGTGGGAGTATCATTGTAGTACATATATTTCTTGTCGGAGCTCCACACGATCCCATTTGATACTGTAACACTGTCAAGTTTTACTTTGATTTTTCCTTCATTATCCAGACAGAAGAGATTTGAGTTCTCCTTTCCACCGACCAGCGACATAGTTCCAACCCAAAACCTGCCTGAAGGATCGCATTTTCCGTCATTGAATCTCTGTGTATGGTCATTTTCCGGAGGACAGGTTAAAAAGTTGAATTCTTTCGATTGCAAATTATACTTGTAAATACCGTCTTCCAGGGCAACAAGCACTTCATTGTGATTTTCCACAACAACGGTTCCTGGCATTGAAGGCATATCGTGAATGATCCTGGTTCCTGATTCCGGGTAATATTCAAATAGCTTTTTCCCTATAATGTCCACAAAGAAAAGGCGTTTGCCGGGAGCATCCCAAAGCGCCCCTTCTCCAAGTAAATATCTGGTACTGTCTGCCATCATTATTTCTGATGCTGAATCATTTTCATTGTTCATGCAACTGATGCACAGTGTTAAGGATAATAGGGCATAAATTATTATTCTCATAGTTTTATGTTTTATTCCTGTTTAGAAAATATTTAATTCAACTCAGATTGAACTGACGAATGTAAAAAAAATAGTCGATAGGTCATGGCTAACTGTTCAGGTTAAAAAAAGTTAACTCATTTCCTGTGCTCCAACTTTTTCTTTAAATTTCTAATGTGAAATCCAATTACATTATAACAGGGGTAATATTGTTCCTGGCTTATTCCTCCGTCACTGCCCAATCCGATTCCAGGGCCTGGAAATTCATCGGCATAGTTTATGATGAACAATTCAATCCTATACCTTATACTCATGTTATTGCCCAGGGAACCGGACAGGGTGATGTAACAGATACTCTGGGTATTTTTACACTTTATGTCAGGGAAACCGATAAACTGTCTTTTTATAATTTAACCTGCAGGGATACAAGTGTTTTTATTCAGAAAAATATGGCGGGCTTCAATATAAAGTTGAAGAGAAGGATCTACAACTTGCAAGAGGTAAAAATATTTGATTGGGGCTCGTCATACGGAGAATTTCTACAGGAGGTAAACAGGAGGGGAGTACCCCAAACAATCAATGAGAAAATGGGACTACCTACCCAGGATCCTGGAGCAATTCCGTTTGAAATGGATGAAAGGAAGCTAAAGAGTCCGGGATTCCTTCTGACATCACCTGTCTCGTTTTTCTACTTTAATTTTTCAAAGAGAGAGAAATCGGCAAGGAAAGCCTATAATCTCGATCGGGACAGTGAATTGATTCATAAGTTTGAAGAGACACTTTCCCCTGAAAATCTGAATTCTCTGACGGGCCTGGAGGGAAAGGAAC